>CAUQKD010000183.1:0-5025 GCA_963518365.1 uncultured Lachnoanaerobaculum sp.
CATATTTACCTCACTAAAAATTTTCTTACAGTATAACAAATTTTATTAAAAATATCACTGTTTCCTCCACGTCTTACTCGGCGGGATACCGAAATATTTTTTATACAATCTGCTGAAGTAAAGCGGATCCTGATAACCTACATTTATGGCGGCTTCCGTAACCGACATTCCGTCAAGCAACATCTTTGCCGCCTTTCTGAGACGAAGCCTTATAAGATAATCAATAGGTCTTATATTATAGATTTTATTGAATGTATATGAAAAATGTGCCTTATTCATATTTGCGGCAAGAGCCAAATCTTCAAGTCTCAGACTCTTTTGATATGAGCTTTCCATCAATTCTATAGCATTTTCAATCTGCATTATTTCCTTATCCGGCATAGAATAACAAAAAGAGCTTAGTATCAGTTGCTGCGCTATCATCCTGCTTCTGATTTGATCGTCAAAGCTTGCACTGTTTGCACATTTTTTCAGCTTGGAGAGTAATTCAGATGTGTTTTCCTTATTAAATTCACTTATCTCGTATGCCGTATTCATTATATCACTGCATCCATGCCACGGATTTTCAGGATCGTAATAGATATTTAAATGCACAAAAGGTACATCCGAAACTACACAAAAGTCTATTTTCTGATTTCCGGCACCATGTACTATCGTATTTGTATCCGCCTTGAAACTCTCATTATTAAACTGTATCAAAGCCTCTCCTTCTAAAGTATAGATAAATGAGGAGTGAATTGTATCATATGAGATATGCATTCCCACATCCTTACTCTGTAGAGAAATTCCCGTGATAAAATATTTCCTCGCACTGTACTCTTTTTGACAACTTATTAAGAAATCCTTTTCCATAATATCCCTTTCTATGGATTATATTTTTAATAATAGTCCATATCTTTATATTATACTATATTGAAATTTAATTAAATGCAACTATAATTTATATGCTGTTAGTAGTATCTAACCATTTTAAAAAGAAAGGATTCTTATGACAAGGAATAAGACCGATATAAAGTTTAATATATTATTGATTGTGCTTTTTATAGCCTTGGTGTTTTCACTGCTTTCAGGTATATCTCTCGGCGCTGTAAGAATAAGCCTGAAAGATACCTACTCCACCATACAATCAAATCTATTCCATATGAGTGTGGAAGACTTATCAAAATCGACTATGGCTATTGTATGGAATATAAGAATACCAAGAGTGATTATGGGGCTTATAGCAGGTGTGGGGCTGGCACTGTGCGGAACGGTGATGCAGACCACTGTAAATAACCCTATTTCAGAACCGTATATTCTAGGTATCTCCGCCGGTGCTACATTCGGTGCAACATTCTTTATAATACTTGGACTTAAATCAATGACCGGAATAGGTGCATTCTTCGGCTCGGTTATATCCACAGCCATTGTTATGTTAATCGCATCCATAGGTAAAAAGATCACTACAACGAGCCTGATACTTTCAGGTGCTGTTGTAAACGCCTTATTCAGTGCATTTTCAAACTTCATTATATCTATAGGAGCAAACTCCGACAGTATGATGACTGTCAAGTTTTGGACTATGGGATCGCTGGCAAGTGCAACATGGGCGGATATTCTTATTCCGCTTTTTGTGGTACTCATCTCACTTATCTTTTTTATGACACAGTACCGCACAATGAATACTATGCTTATGGGAGATGAGGTGGCAATAACACTTGGCATAAACCTTCAAAAATACAGGCTTATATACATGCTGTTTATATCAATGATTACCGGAGTTCTTGTAGCAAAATGCGGAATTATAGGTTTTGTAGGACTTATCACCCCACATATATCACGCATTCTGATCGGCACCGACCACAAAAAAATAATTCCGCTCTCGGCTATGCTTGGAAGTCTGTTTGTGTTGTGGGCCGATATACTTGCCAGATGCCTTATAGACAAGGCGGAGTTACCTATAGGTATATTTACCTCACTGGTCGGCGGACCTTTCTTTATATATATTGTTATAAAAAATCAGAAAGGCGGTCAAAGATAATGGATTTAACTTGTAAAAATATATCCTATTCCATAAAGGACAAACAGATATTAAAAAATATATCTCTGAATGTCTCAGGAAATAAGTTTTTTACAATACTCGGTCCCAACGGCTGTGGAAAAACAACTCTTTTAAAGACTATCTACAGAGTATTAAAGCCGACCTTCGGAGAGATTTTATTAAATAATAAAAATATTGAAAATATCAAACTTAAGGACTCTGCAAAAGAGATGGCTGTGGTGGCACAGTTCAATGAAATAAATTTTGACTGCAATGTGGAGGATATCGTTATGCTCGGCAGAAGTCCACATATAAGTTTTTTACAGTCTGAAAAACAAAATGATTTTGATATTGTAAAAGCCGCCTTAAAAGATGTGGGAATGCTTGATAAGGCAAACCGCTCCTACTCCTCTCTTTCAGGAGGTGAAAAGCAAAGAGTGGCTCTGGCTCGTGCTATAGCACAAAAACCTTCATTGCTTTTGCTTGATGAACCTACAAACCATTTGGATATCAAATATAAGCTTGAAATACTTCATATTATAAAAGAGCTTAATATAAATGTACTTGCGGTGCTTCATGATATTCAATTGGCATGTAAGTTTTCAGACTGTTTATTTCTTATGAAAGGAGGTGAAATAAAGTACGAGGGCATACCTAGACAAACTGTCACAGAAAGTTCAATGAAAGATGTATATGGAGTAAATTGTAAAATATCATGGTCTGATGACAACCAAGCCATGATTGAATATATCTAAAATGAAAGGAAAAAATAATGAAAAAGATTCTAAACTTAACTTTAACAACTTGTATAGCACTTGCAATTGTAGGATGCGGCGGCACTAATGATACAAAAGAAAGTACCTCTTCAGAGCAGGCTTTAACAACCGTTGAAAGCACTGTAGCAGAAAGTAAGTCCGAAAGTACCGCAGGCACTAAAGAAACCTCATACCCTGTCACAGTAACAACATATGATGCGGACGGCAAGGAGATATTACAGGTATTTGACAAGGCTCCGGAGCGAGTAATCACAAACAACTTATCTTCTACCGAATTGCTTATAGACCTGGGGTTGCAGGATAAAATAGTGGGAATGCTTAATCCCGACAATGAAGTAAGCGGTGATTATGCCGCAGCCGTTTCTTCCATACCTCATATCGGAGATAAGAAGAACGTATCAAAGGAAGTGGTACTTTCAAATACCCCTGATATACTTATCGGAAGAAATATGATGTTCTCAGATAAATCTCTCGGCAGTGTGGATACATGGAATCAAAACGGAGTACCTGTATACACTCAAAAAGCTTCCGTTTCAAATATGAAGCAAAGTCTTGAAAGCGTTATTGACGATGTCAAAAATATAGGTATCATCTTCAATATACAGGACAAGGCAAATGAGTATGCAGATAAATTGCAAAAAAGAATCGATACTGTAACAGCTGCAAACAAGGCTAATACCGGCGAATTAAAGAACGCTCTTATTATGTGTGCATACAACGATCAGACCTTCGGTGCATACAAATCCGCATTGCAGGAGAGTATTCTTAATACACTCGGATATACAAATGTTACAACAGGTACATCAGATCTCACTCTTGAAAACTTGGTTACCATGTCCCCTGAAGTTATAATCTATGTTACAAGTGACCGAAACAAAGAACTTGATGCCAAGGCGGTCGACCTTATGAAAGCCAATGCGGTTATCTCCGAGGTTCCTGCAATAAAGAATGACAAGATTATGACTATATCATATGATGAGTTGATGGATTACGGTACTTCTTCAATCAATGCGTTGGAAGATATAAATTCATTCTTAAATAAGTAGTATGTTCGATACAAAAATATCTTTACCGAACAATTATAATGAAGAAATTAAGTATCCACTTATTCTTTTAAATGACGGCGAAATAAATTATCTTGGGGATTTAAAAGATACCGCTATACTTGTGGGGCTGATACCACAAAACAGATCGGATGCCTTCACACCTTGGATGGCAACTAATCTAAAGCCTTCTATGCCTGATTTCGCCGGAAAACTGGATGAATATCACTCACAGGTATTTGAGTATTTGCTTCCGGAGTTATTGTGTAAGTACAGTATTGATGAAAACAAAATCGCCTATGGAGGCTACTCACTTGGCGGATTGGCGGCGGTATACAGTCTGTATAACACTACCGCTCCGAGTATTATATTTTCACTCTGCGGCTCGTTTTGGTATCCGCAATTTTTTGATTATTGTGAGAACAATACGATACTTAATACAAAAGCATCTCTTTATTTGCAAAACGGCAAGACTGAGGGCGGTAAACACAACAATATACTTTCAAACGCACCGATACTTTCCGACAAACTTCACAAACTTCTAAGTGACAGATTAGATAATGTCACCTCTACCTTTGATGAATACGGACACCACGAAAATATCACCAGAAGATATGAGAAACTTATTGATTGGCTGAAAGAAAATTTAAAATAATAAAAATATAGCCTAAGAATCTCAAGTTCTTAGGCTACATTATTATTTGTACACTCTACTTCTATGCTCTACTTCAACAACTAATATAATCAGCTTTTCATCCTCTATATCTGCAATTATTCTATAATCTCCAACTCTGTACCTCCAATGTCCGCTTCTGTTTGATGTCAAACCTTTACCATGTCTTCTCGGTTCTGTTGTCCCAACCAAATTTTTTTCAATCCATGACTTAATCATTAACAAAACCGACTTATCAAGCTTTTTCAAGGATTTTAACGCTTTACTTGTATATTCAACAGTATATCTCATAATCCAAGTTCTTTCCAAACCTCTTCATGTGAATATATCTTTAATTTTCCTTGTATTTTATCATCTTCATACTCATCAAATATTTTTTTGTCGTACTCATCCTCTATATGCTCAATCATAATTTCTCTTATCAGTTCTGATAAACTCTTGTTGTTGGCTTTTGCATATTCTTCAAAAATACTTAATTCCTTATCAGGAACTCTTACACTTATTGTAGACATA
>CAUQKD010000184.1:0-5020 GCA_963518365.1 uncultured Lachnoanaerobaculum sp.
TCACACTTCCCTCTCAGCCTATAATATAAGCTCCCTCGTTAATATAGTTATATTTTATAGAAAGTATATCACTACAAATAAAAATGTCAATATAATATTTGACAGGCGGTAATGCAACCGCCTGTCACCAATTAATTCATACAGTTTTTGTCAGTCTTTTCTTGCATATACAATAAATAATGCAACTCCGATAAAAAACATACCTCCTACAATATTTCCAAGAGTTACCGGAAGTTCATTCTTAAGAAAGAAGTTCTGCCAGTTGAGTGTGGCAAGTTTTTCAGCTGAGATACTGTACTTTGTCATTGCAGCTTCAGCAAATTTTGCATTGCCTGCCGCAAAGATACCTGCAGGAATATAGAACATATTTGCAACACAATGCTCAAAGCCTCCGGTAACGAAGGTCATAATAGGCAAAAAGCTTGCCAAAACCTTGCCTGAGATGTCCTTTGACAGTCCTGCCATAACAACTCCGAAGCATACAAAGAAATTACAAAGTATACCTGAGATAAAGGCACTTCCGAACGAAATATTTGCCTTTGAAAGTGCAAGCTTTATTGTAAAAGCACCCATTGCCCCGTCTCCAAGTTTAAACTGTCCGCTGTATGCAACAAGGATTGCAAGGATAAGTCCACCTATAAGATTTGAAATAAACACTGTAATAAGAACTCTTATCATGCTTGCAACATTGTACTTGCCTTTCAGCAGTCCCATAATCATAAGGCAGGCACCTGTAAAAAGCTCTCCGCCAAACAATACCATCATAACGAAGCCTATAGGGAACACAAGTCCCGCAACAAGTCTTGCAAGTCCTACATTTGCAATATCATGCATAGCTACACTGCTTGCCATAGCACCTGCACCAATAAGCATACCTGCAAATATTCCAAGGATAATCATCTTATGCAACGGACGCTCTACCTTCGCCTCACCCGCAGATATGAGATTTGAAGTAACCTCAGCGGTTGTATTGGAAAAATTCATAATACACTCCTCTTCTTTTTTTGTCGGTTATATTTTTAACTAACTTCATATATTGTACAAAAAAAATCTTTTATGTCAAGGACTAATCACAATAACTTTTGAAAAATAGGATATATTCAGATAAATACTTATTTGTCAGACATTCAATTTACAAATGATAAACAAAAGAAAAACACGATATATTCGTTATATCAATAAATAAAAACAGACCTTTTATTCCATTATATTTTTATATGCATAATATTATAAAAAGCAATCATATTATCACAAATTATACTACTATTTTTATATTTTTCTTAGATTTAGCTATCTTGAATAGTATTTTAAATCATTGGAAAATTTATAGTAAAATTACTTATTTACATTATCTATAAATAGTGATATATTTTGATTTGATTGACTATACATATCTACATATCAAAGGATATGTAACATTTTAAGCATGAAAAGGAATCAAGATGATACATAACAGCAGTACAGATAATATATGTAAGTTTCAAAATGCCGATACAGTGCAGGATGATAAAAACTTTATGAACGAATATAAAGCTGATAAAAGAAAAAGTTTAATATATCTTTTTATTTTATTATCTTTGCTTATTTTTGTATTCCTTATATCATTCTCGTCCGGGCGTTACAATATGTCTATATCAGATGTGCTTGCTTCTGTCTACAGCGGTATAAAGCACGGAATATGGTGGTTGCTTTCAAATCTTGGAATATCTTTAAAAGAAACTGATTTTATGACCGGACCTCAGGATACAGTTATATGGAGAGTCCGTATGCCGCGAATTTTTGCCGCAATTTTGGTAGGAAGTTCTCTTTCGGTCTCAGGTGCAACATACCAGGGGCTGTTTCGAAACCCTATGGTCTCACCTGATATCTTGGGTGCAAGTGCAGGTGCCAGTGTAGGCGCCTGTATTATGATGCTTTTTAATATTGGACCTGTAATGGTACAAATAGCAGCTTTTTCTATGGGGATTTTTGCGGTTGCACTCTCATACTTTTTAAGCAAGTCTATAGGTAAAGGGTCAAATACCGTCTTATTGCTTGTACTTTGCGGTATGACAATAAATACCCTCTTTCAGGCTTTTGTTTCTATCACAAAATATCTTGCAGACACTGACGAACAGCTTCCCGCTATGACATATTGGTTAATGGGGAGTCTTGCAAAGGTAAGCTATAAGGATTTGACATTCTTCCTTATACCTTTTTTACTTGGAATTATTCCTATATTTTCACTAAGATGGAAGCTTAATCTTTTGTCATTCGGAGAGGACGAAGCAAAATCAATGGGTATAGATGTCTCGACTGTCAGAATTGTATGTATTATATGTGCAACTCTTCTTACCGCGGCAGTTGTATCAATAGCCGGAACAATAGGTTGGGTGGGGCTTATGATTCCGCACCTTGTGCGTTTTATTGTAGGTCCGAACAATAAGATTGTAATACCTTTCTCACTTTTGACAGGGGCTCTGTTTATGCTTATTGTAGACAATTTTTGCAGATCATTGCTTGCATATGAGATTCCGCTTGGCGTACTGACATCACTTATAGGCGCTCCGTTCTTTATATACATACTGTTTAGAACAAGGGGGAATGCATAATGGAATTATCTGTAAAGGATGCATCTTGCGGATATGGAGACAATGTAATACTTAGAGATATATCATTTTCTATAAAACAGGGTGAAATAGTATGTATCCTTGGTCCAAACGGTATAGGAAAGACCACACTGTTTCGCTCAGTGCTCGGTTTTTTGAACCTGATAGACGGTGATGTAGTGCTTGACGGTGTGCCGAGGTCAAAAATAGGAGCAAAAAAGTTTTCAAAATGCGTCGGCTACGTACCACAGGGACATGAGTCACCTTTTCCGTATTCTGTTAAGGATGTTGTTGTTATGGGTAGAGCCGCTCATCTGAAAAAATTTGAATCTCCCGGAGCAAGCGACTATAAAATGGCCTACACTATGATGGATATGCTGGGTATTTCATATCTTAGAAATAAGACATATACTCATATTTCAGGCGGTGAGCGTCAAATGGTTTTAATTGCCAGAGCACTTACACAGGAGCCTAAAATACTTGTAATGGATGAGCCTACGGCAAACCTTGACTTCGGTAATCAAATACATGTACTTGAATGTATAAGTAAACTTACTTCTTCAGGTCTTGGCGTACTTATGACCACACATAACCCCGACCATGCCTTCCTTTGCTGTGACAGAGTAATACTCCTTACAAAGGATAAAAAGGTCATGGTTGGAACTGTGGATGAAATAGTTACTGAAGAAAATCTGAAACTTGCGTACGGAGTTGATGTTAAGATCAGTTCAACGGTAACTGACAGCGGAAAGTTAATAAGGAGCTGTATTCCATTGCTTGGATAAAGTTTCTTTATATTTTTATAATAAGGAGGATAATATGAGAAAAAATAATCGTATTGTTACAAAATTTCTTGCCGGCGTGATGTGTGCATTCATGCTTACCGCATGCGGAAGCGGAGCAAAGACAAATCAGATACCAAGCTCATCACCGGAGTCAAGTGCACAGGATGCTACAGCGGCTTCATCTGCACAGAGTCAGTCTGACAACAAAGGTGAAACCAGAACGGTTACCGACATGAAGGGCGTACAGGTTGAGATACCGAAGGAAGTTCACACTTATGTGGAGAGCTGGTTTGCACATAATGAGGTGGATCTTATGCTTGACGGGGCAAACGGTATGCTGGTTACCTGTGTAAGCCCTGAAAAATTCCCATGGATGTATGCCGTCTGTCCAAACTTCTACAATGCAAAATCAACAGACTTTTCAGCCGATATGAATCTTGAAGAGATTATTGCCGCAAAGCCTGATGTTGTATTCGGTTCAAATGAGGACTATCGTGCAATGTTTACAAATGCAGGTATCCCATATATCAACTGCATGTTCTCTACATATGACGAGCTTAAGAAGTCTGTAAAGCTCACAGCCGAGGTATTCGGTGGTGATGCGGTTAAAAAGGCTGACGAGTATATAGATTATCTTGATAAGAGAACCGCTTGGGTTGCCGAAAAGACAGCTTCCATCCCTGACGACAAGAAGTTAAGCGTAGCACACGGAAGTTCCGTATATGAGTTGAACTTTGACGGCGGTAACACTATCATTGATGAGTGGATTAAATACTCAGGCGGAAAGAATGCCGCAGGACAGGAAGTTCAGGGTAACTTAAAGAATATAAGTCTTGAGCAGGTAATGGCTTGGGATCCTGATGTGTTGATTACAGGACAGCCACAGTCTGAAGTTGAAAAGATTATGTCGGATCCGGCATGGGCGGAGCTTAAAGCCGTAAAAAATAAGAGAGTTTATTCAAACCCGAAGGGTGCGTTCGCTTGGGATCGTTATGGTGTAGATGCGGCTCTTCAACCACAGTGGTGTGCACAGGTACTTTATCCTGATCTGTTCACAGACTTCAGTATAAAGGATGAAGTAAAGAAATTCTACTCCGAGTTCCTTGGATACAACCTTTCAGATGATGAGGCACAAATGATTCTTGATTGCAAGACACCTGATCTTAACAACTATCCTAAAAAGTAATATAAAATAACCAAAATGGGCCGTCGGGAAATAAGCATTTCTACTTCCCGAAGAACTAAATAAAAGTATCCTGACAAATACAAGGCGTTTTTGCTTTGTGACTTTGTCAGGATATTTTATTTTTCTACAATGCTGTCTATTTTTGGGCATAAAATCCCCTTGGCATAAATTTTGCTTTTGCATTTTTTCTTATGCTGTTTTCTCCTGTATTTTCCCTTCAAATTTCTTTAGCTTTGCATAGAGAAAACGATGATATTTATTTATATTTCTTCCTATTGCAAAAAGCATAAATTCTTTATATACTTTATCTGAAGAACGATAATTAAAGCGCCGGAAATCTTCATTCTCTTTAATATCTCCGAAATGACCTTCTGTTTGAATAGAATGTGTCTGCCGTTTCAGAATACCTTTTTCACTCTGTATATTAGCATGTGACTTCTCTTTAAGCTCTTCCCATACTT
>CAUQKD010000185.1:0-5019 GCA_963518365.1 uncultured Lachnoanaerobaculum sp.
AAATTAACTCTTTCCTGAATTGGAACATAGACCTCACCCAATTGCTCACTGACCAACTTTTCAAGCTTTACATAAAGCTCATCATCCTTTAATCTGCTTAAATCAAAATATTTAGATATATATTCTCTTGACTTGTATAAAAAAGTTTTGCGTTCCAAATCGTCCATGCTGTTTCCCCCTTAAACATAATTTATAATTATATCTAATATATCTTCTGTAATACCTACAATTTGTACCAAACCTTATGACACGATTATATCGACATAACTTTCAGGTGTCAATATGCCTCTGTTAAGTTTGTGCATGTTTTTTTGAGTGACGTTTTTTCATTGTGAGAGTTGCACAATCTGAGTTTCTATTTTTGTGAGAGGCAAACAAAAAATCAGCCTCTCCAGTAAAGAAAACGTAAGAATTTTCGACACTGAGCACAGGTTATAGAACAAGCGCACATTACAGTATCGAACAAATATTCACAATAAAAAAGCCTGCCTTACAGCAAGCTTCAATAAAATCAAAAAATATATTAAATATTTTTAAGTATATTGTAAGTTTTGACAAAAAGATTGTAAAACTATACTTTATTTATTTCAAACCTGAAACTTTCATATTCCTCTTTAATCCTCGGGATAAGGAAACCTCCGTTCATCCAGACTCTTCCTGTTCTCTTTGCTCCGGCTATCTCATATACCTCAGTTTCATCAAGTCCTCTCGGATAAACATAGATATTTGACTCATTTGCCTCAAGGCTCTGAACTACCGCACTTAAGAGTCCGAAAGACTTATCCTTATTTACTATCTGCCAAGCTGTAACCCTGTTAGAATCATATGGACTTGTAAGTCTGTAGTAATCACCCTCATGTACCAACTCGTCATACTTTAAGTAATCATTTACTTGAGACTTTACCATTTCCTGCTCTTTATCTGAAATCTTGTTAAGGTCAAGCTCATAACCGAATGTACCTGCCATAGCTACGGTAGCTCTGGTCTCAAAAGGTGTACTTCTCATAGTCTGATGGTTCGGAGATGCCGATACATGAGCTCCTGCACTTCCTATCGGATATGCAAAAGAACTTCCGTACTGAATCTTAAGTCTCTCGATAGGATCTGTATCATCACTTAACCAAATCTGTGGATGATAATAAAGCATTCCGAGATCATATCTGCCTCCTCCGCCTGAACATCCCTCAAACAATACATCAGGGAATTCTGTAGTCAGCTCATCCAAAAGCTCATAAAGTCCGAGTACATACCTGTAGTGGAACTCTCCCATATTGTTTGCGTCAAGTTTTGCAGAATATACAGCAGCCAAACTTCTGTTCATATCCCATTTTACATATGATATATTTGCATTTTTCAGGATATTCACCACCATAGCTTTTATATAATCTCTTACATCTTTTCTTGTAAAGTCAAGTACATACTGTTCTCTGCCCTTGACTCCCTTTCTGCCCGGAACTCTTATCATAAAATCAGGATGCTCTCTGTACAGCTTTGTATCCTCATTTATCATCTCAGGCTCAAACCAGATACCTAGCTTCATATCTATGGCATTGATACGATCGGCCAATTCCTTAAGAGATGAACCGAGCTTTTTCTCATTTACATACCAGTCTCCAAGTCCCTTTGTATCATCATATCTCTCACCGAACCAACCGTCATCCATAACCAGCATTTCGATACCGAGACTCTTTGCCTTTGATGCAATATTAAAAAGCTTATCTGCATCAAAATCAAAATATGTGGCTTCCCAGTTATTTATAAGTATCGGTCTGTGGGTATGAACAAACTTGCCTCTTTGAAGATTCGCTCTGATTGCATCATGATATGAATGTGTAAGTTTTTCAAATCCTGCATCCGAATATGTAAACGCCACCTCCGGAAGTACAAGCTCCTCTCCGGCATTTAATATATATTCAAACTTCTCAGGGTGAAGTCCCACTACAAGTCTTGTCTGATTTATTTGATCAACTTCAGCCTCAATAATAAATGAACCGCTGTATACAAATGCAGCTCCGATGCACTCTCCGGATACTTCATTTGTACCTTTCTTTGCAAGGATTGCAAAAGGATTTTGTTGGTGGCTTGAAGTACCGCGCTTGCTCTCAAGCACCAGTTTTCCATGTGAAAGAGGGCTTCTTTCAAACTCTCTTTCCATCGCATGCTTCCCATGGAAATGAATAAGTTCAAAATCACCGTCTACCATATCGATACAGGCGGAAAGTGCCTTCTTCACTTTTAGAGTGTTTTGTGAAGTGTTTATTACCCTTACAGCTCTTGTGATAATATCGTATTTTTCAAGTACACCATATAAAAGCTCTACTCTGATACCGCTTTCTTTATCTGATAAATTTACCTGTAGGCTCTCTCCCTCATTTTCACTCCATGTAAAGCTTGGCAAACCTTTAAGTTTATATTTACCTCTTGTAATTTCACATGAGTCATACTTTAAATCAAGTACATTTGTTCCGTCAGGATGTACTACCTGTATACAATCCGCTCTATAATCTCCGTTGCCGAAGGTTGAATACTCCTGCGGAAATATATCAAGTGAATAAGTTCTATCCATGGTATCATACGGATTGCCGCAAAAGCCTCTGTCAATACTGCTGATACGATATGACATATCATCAGTATCTTCTATTTTTTTGCCATACCAGGTATGTAAAAGATAGCCCAACTTATCAATCTTCATCTGATATGATGTGTTCATGGTAGAAAGTGTAATCAATTTATTATTTAATTTTATAGACATAAATACCTCTTAATTTATTTATAATTTTCCACCTGATGTTGCTATACCTTCCACAAACTGCTTTTGGAATATCAGATACAGAATTATCATAGGTACACAGGCAAGTAGTGAAGCCGCCATAAGTTGCGGATAATTATTTGTATATTGTCCCTGCATCTTTGCAAGTGCTGCCGAAAGCGGCATAACATTCTTATTTACAATCATCGGCCACATCAAATCCTTGTATGCAAACACTGCTGTAAAGATACCAAGTGCAATCATTCCGGAACGAACAAGAGGCATCATTATAAGCAGGAATGTCTGACCGATATTGCAGCCGTCTATTCTGGCAGCCTCTTCAAGGTCTCTCGGAAGTGACATAAAAGCCTGCCTGAGTAAGAAGGTACCGAAAGCCGATACAAGTCCCGGGAAAATAAGTGCAAATATGGTGTCAAGCATTCCGAGCTTACTTACCATCAAATACTGTGGAATAATGAATATCTGACTTGGAACCATCATCTGGAAAAGCACAAGTCCGAAGCAAAGTGTCTTTCCCGGAAATTCAAGTCTTGCCAGTGCATAACCTGCTATAGTCGATGTAATAACCGCAAAGAATACTCTACCTACTATCAAAAGCAATGTATTGATATACAAATGTATAAAATCCATATTTTTGATTACTTCACTGAAGTTGGATGTAATCCAATGTGCAGGGAATATAGTAAACGGATTTACGCTTGTAGACTCCGTTACAGTCTTAAAGGATGTAAGCACCATCCATGCAAACGGAACAATCATGGTTATAGATACAAGTATCAGTATCACATGAATTAAAGCTTTATTTAATGTCGATCTTCCTTTCATATCTATCTCCTCCTATGTCACCGCTCTTTTCTCCGTCTGCAGCAGCCGAAGTATCTGTAGTACTCTTTGATACGCCACCGCAAGCTACCAATGATAATGCCATCATTGATGACAATGCTAAACTAAGTATTCTCCTCTTAACCATATTTAAGTACTCACTTGAAATTACTTTCATATAATAATTTATTTTTGCTTATCTATCATTTCAAAATGTTATATAAATTTGTTAATATGTAATCCACTTTAAAAAAGTAGTTGTTATTTATTTGTCATTTTTTGGAAAAATAAGAAGAAACGTAATCAAAGCTTTTTTTAGTCCCTATTAAAAGATAAAATACCAAGCTTTATAAAATTTTAAATCTTTAATAATTGCATTTGAATCCGATACAAAATACAATATTCATATGAAATTTTCATATAATTATGGAGGACTATGAACAGCGTAAGTTTTAAGTTATTTAACGACAGAACATTTTCAGACTGTTTTTTAAATTTTGTGGGACATGAGCAGTGTGAACCCGGACACTGTTTCGGACCCGCTATCAGACCGTGCTATATTATACACTTTATTTTAAGCGGCAAGGGAAAGTTTTTCTGTGACAATGTGGAATATAACTTAGGAGCAAATCAAGCCTTTTTAATAGAGCCGACAGCTATGACATTTTATCAGGCGGATTTTGAAGACCCTTGGCATTATCTGTGGATCGGATTTAAAGGTGATAAGGTTCCTGAGATTTTGGAGAGAATGGGAATCAACTATAAAAATCCCATACTTTCCGTTAAACAGGATAATCTTATCTCGATAACTGAGAGCATACTCTCCACAGATTCAAGCGGACTTAAACAAGAGTTGAAAAGACAATCTTTACTGTTTGAATTTTTAAGTTCAATATGTCCGAATACCATGTATTCAGAGAGTATCAGCCAATCAACCGAACTGAAAAATAACAGTTACCTGGTAAGAGCAATAGAATTTATACAAAATAACTTCTATCATCCGATATGTGTAAGTGATGTATCATCTCATCTGGGTATCAGCAGAAACTATCTGTTTACATTATTTAAAAACAGTATGGGACATTCACCTTCAGAATATTTGACCTACTGTAAACTTAACAGAGCCTGCCATTTACTGGATGACTCCGCACTTTCTGTGGAGAATGTTGCCTACTCTTGCGGCTATGAATCTCTTTCAGTTTTCTCAAAGGCCTTTAAGCACAAATACGGACTTACACCTTCCGCCTACAGAAAGCTCAAATATGAAAATGATACTATGTCTGACCTTGAATTCAACAGATTTATAAAGAGGATGGATAAAGAATAATAAAAAAGCTCAAACCCTTTTTTGAGGATTTGAGCTAAATAGAAATGCCGCAGACCGGAATCGAACCGGTACGGGTATTTCTACCCACGGGATTTTAAGT
>CAUQKD010000186.1:0-5016 GCA_963518365.1 uncultured Lachnoanaerobaculum sp.
TTAAATAAAGATGTATGCGGTAAGGATGTAATACTTCATATTATAGGAAAAATAGGTGTAGACGGTGCACTCTACAGATCAATGGAATTTGCAGGAGAGGGTGTATCATCACTTTCTATTGATGACAGATTTACTATCTGCAATATGGCAATAGAAGCAGGAGGAAAAAACGGTATATTCCCTGTAGATGATATAACTTTGGATTATATTAAGGAACATTCAAACAGAACTCCGAAGATTTTCAAAGCGGATGAGGATGCCGTATATGATGAAGTGATAGATATTGATTTGTCCGCACTTAAGCCTACAGTTGCATTCCCGCATCTGCCTGAGAATACAAAGGAAATAGGAACTTTCGGTGATATCAAGATTGACCAGGCTGTAATCGGTTCATGTACAAACGGTCATATTTCAGACCTCAGAAGTGCGGCGGCACAGATGAAGGGTAAGAAGGTAGCCAAAAATGTAAGATGTATTGTAATTCCTGCAACTCAGGAAATTTATAAGCAGGCAATCAAAGAGGGACTTGTAGATGTCTTTATTGATGCCGGTGCAATAGTTTCAACTCCTACCTGCGGACCTTGTCTTGGCGGATATATGGGAGTTTTGGCTGCAGGTGAGAGATGTGTCTCCACTACAAACAGAAACTTTATAGGTAGAATGGGTCATGTGGAGTCCGAGGTTTGTCTGGCTTCTCCGGCAGTGGCTGCAGCCAGTGCTATAGCAGGTAAGATAGTAGGACCGACAGTTTAGGATAGGAGAGAAATATGGAAGCAAGAGGTCATGTATTTAAGTACGGTGAAAATGTAGATACGGATGTTATAATCCCTGCAAGATACCTTAATGCAACAACAGGTGAGGAACTTGCAAAGCATTGTATGGAAGATATTGATAAGGATTTTGTAAATAAGGTGCATAAGGGTGATATCATAGTAGCGAGAAAAAATTTCGGCTGCGGTTCATCCAGAGAGCATGCACCGCTTGCTATAAAATCAAGCGGAGTAAGTGTTGTAATTGCGGATACATTTGCAAGAATCTTTTACAGAAATGCTATCAATATAGGACTTCCGATTATTGAAAGTCCCGAGGCGGCAGCAGAGATAAATGAGGGTGATGAGGTAAAAGTAGACTTTGATACAGGTATCATAACCGATATCACCACAGGAATGACATATAAGGGTCAGGCATTCCCAGAGTTTATGCAAAATATCATCAATGCCGGCGGACTTATAAATTATGTGAACAATAAGAATAAATAAATTAAAGGGGCTGAAAATCAGCCCCGATTTTTTATTTCTCTTTATTAACTTGTGCCATCTTCATAGCCCTTACCTTCAAAGGAAGTCCGAACAATGTGATAAAACCGTCGGCGTCGTGGTGGTCATACAAATCACCTGTAGTAAATGATGCAAGGGATTCGGAATAGAGTGAGTACGGAGATGTTGTACCGGCCTTTATAATATTACCCTTATAAAGCTTTAATTTCACTTCACCTGTCACATACTTCTGTGTGGATTCCACAAAGCTTTGTATAGCTTCACGAAGAGGTGTGAACCATTTGCCTTCATAAACTATCTGTGCAAATTTGTTACCCAGATCCTTTTTTACTTCAAATGTAGCCCTGTCAAGAACAAGCTCCTCAAGTGCGTCATGAGCTTCCATAAGGATAGTTCCACCCGGAGTCTCGTATACACCCCTTGACTTCATACCTACAACACGGTTTTCCACTATATCAATAATACCGATACCGTTTGCACCGCCAAGCTCGTTTAATTTGGTGATAATCTCTGAAACTTTCATCTTCTCGCCGTTTAGAGCAACAGGAACACCTGACTCAAAGCTTAAGGAAATCTCGGTTTCTTTATCAGGAGCTTTTTGCGGTGTTACACCGAGCATAAGTACATGGTCGTAGTTAGGCTCAAGTGAAGGATCTTCAAGTTCAAGTCCCTCATGGCTGATATGCCAAAGGTTGCGGTCACGGCTGTAGCTTGAGTCGGCTGAGAACGGAAGATCGATTCCATGTGCCTTGCAATATGCTATCTCATCTTCACGAGACTGCATGGTCCAGATATCGGTCATACGCCAAGGTGCGATAATCTTAAGATCGGGTGCCAATGCCTTGATACCCAGCTCAAATCGAATCTGGTCGTTTCCTTTTCCTGTAGCACCGTGGCAGATTGCAGATGCACCTTCTTTTCTTGCCACTTCCACAAGTTTCTTTGCAATACCCGGCCTTGCCATAGAAGTTCCAAGCAGATATTTGTTTTCATATACAGCACTTGCCTGTACACATGGAACGATATATTCGTCACAGAACTCATCAATCATATTTATAATGTAAAGTTTTTCCGCACCTGACAATTTGGCACGCTCTTCAAGACCGTCAAGCTCATTGCCCTGACCGCAGTCTATACAACAACAGATTACATCATAATTAAAATGTTCCTTCAACCAAGGTATAATAGCGGTAGTATCAAGACCGCCTGAATATGCCAATACAACTTTTTCCTTTGCCATAAAGCCTCCTATGCATAAAAATACGAATAAAATATAGTGATATACTTTATATATGCTGTTTGCTATAAAATACGCTTATAAATATACAATAAAAAAGAATATTATGCAAGCAAATTTTTCTTTTTACAGAAATAAATTTTTCTGTACTCACTTGGAGTCAGATTTGTTTCGGCTTTAAAAATCCTGTTAAAATGAGTGAGAGAAGAAAATCCGGTCTCATGAGATATTTCGGTAAGCGACTTTTTGGTTTCCATTATCTTCCTTTGTGCGTGCATTATTCTGGTCTTATTTATATATTGAACTATAGTTTTATCTGTTCTTTTTTTAAATTCCCTGGATAAGTGATATTTTGATATAAAGAATTTTTCGGATAACAATTCCAAGCTCAAATTTTCTTTATAATTATTATGTATATAATTTATTACCTGACTTATTCTGTTTTTATCTTTAACCCTATCCTCAGGCTTTGCCTGCCTTAATATGGTAATAAGCAACAGATTGAGCAGTATTTTCCTATATTCATTTGAAAATTTTTTTGTATCGTCCTCTTCAGCTAAAAGCATTTCAAGTATATGGTGAATTGAGAAGTTGTTATTTCTGTCATAGTGGTAGTAACCGCAGCTGTTTAGCAGTTTTTGATACATAGACTCCGATTCTATTTGATCCGTATAGAAGTAGATTACTATCCTTTTGAAAGGAATATTTTCTCTGCCAAATGAATAGTGCATTGCATATGGCGGAAATAGTATAAAATCTCCGGGCTTTATAGTAATAAGTTCGTTATTCAGCATATGACATCTTTCGCCGCTTTCAAGATAATATAATTCGAAAAATTCATGGTAATGTGCTTCGTTCATATTGTCATTGATACCTTCTATCTGCTCACAGGAGATTTTTTCACCCATGGCTATTTTTATACCGGCATTATCTAACATAGTATCTCCTAAACATATATTTTATAAGTACTTTAAGGCAAAAAAATATAAATATCAAGAAAAATAAAAAATCGCTTGACAAATATAATTAAATAGATTATTATAAACCTATAAAACAAGTAGGAAAACAGGAATACGAAAAATGGAGGTTTGTATGTCTAGAGTTTATAAGAGCAGCAGCGAGTTGATTGGTAACACACCACTTTTGGAGGTGTCAAATATAGAGAAGGAGCTTGGACTTAAGGCAAAGGTTTTGGTTAAGCTTGAGTACTTTAATCCGGCAGGTTCCGTAAAGGACAGAATAGCACTTGCTATGATAGAGGCGGCTGAGAAGGCAGGAAAGTTAAAGCCGGGCGCAACTATCATCGAGGCTACATCAGGAAATACAGGAATCGGTCTTGCTTCAGTAGGTACATCCAAAGGATATAAGGTAATTCTTACAATGCCTGAGACTATGAGCGTTGAGAGAAGAAATATTCTTAAGGCTTATGGAGCTACTATCGAGCTTACAGAAGGTTCAAAGGGAATGAAGGGTGCTATTGCAAAAGCTGAGGAGCTTGCGGCAAGCATTGAAGGAAGCTTTATCCCTGCACAGTTTGACAATCAGGCAAACCCTGCAGTACATAGAGCAACAACAGGTCCTGAGATCTGGAATGATACAGATGGAGAGGTTGATATCTTTGTAGCAGGTATCGGTACAGGCGGTACTATTACAGGTGTAGGTGAGTTCCTTAAGGAGAAAAAGTCCGGTGTTAAGGTTGTTGCTGTAGAGCCTACAGGTTCACCTGTACTTTCAGAAGGAAAGAGCGGCCCACATAAGATTCAGGGTATCGGTGCAGGATTTATCCCTAACACACTTAATACAAAGGTTTATGATGAGATAATCACAGTTGAGAACGAAGAGGCTTTTGAGTACGGCAGACTTATAGCGTCAAGAGAGGGTGTACTTGTAGGTATATCTTCAGGTGCGGCATTATTTGCAGCTATCAAGGAAGCAAAGAAGCCTGAGAATGAGGGAAAGACAATAGTTGCTCTTTTACCTGACAGCGGTGACAGATATTTCTCAACACCTTTATTTACAGAATAATATTTTATCCCCTTTTACATTGAACGGTAAAGGGGGATTTTTGTATACAAGTGTCTCCGGGATTGCGATAGATTTATATCAATGATATAATGATATCTTAGTTAATAAAGCAAGAGATGGGAGAAACTTATGTCGGAAGAGATTAAGAATACTGAGACAGTTTCAAAGAATTTTATTGAGATAGAGATAGACAAGGACCTTGCGTCCGGGAGATTTGATCATGTACAGACCAGATTTCCGCCGGAGCCTAACGGATATTTGCATATAGGTCATGCAAAGTCGATTATCTTAAATAATGATATTGCAAAAGAGTATAACGGAAAGTTTAACTTAAGATTTGACGATACCAATCCTACCAAGGAAAAGGAAGAATTTGTCAATTCAATCATTGAGGATGTGAAGTGGCTTGGAGGAGAGTTTGAGGACAGACTTTTCTTTGCATCAAACTATTTTGAAGAGATGTATGAGAAAGCTGTA
>CAUQKD010000187.1:0-5003 GCA_963518365.1 uncultured Lachnoanaerobaculum sp.
ATCCATGATTA
Organism: uncultured Lachnoanaerobaculum sp.; assembly: GCA_963518365.1. GTDB lineage: Bacteria > Bacillota > Clostridia > Lachnospirales > Lachnospiraceae > Lachnoanaerobaculum. The sequence goes on from CAUQKD010000187.1 coordinate 12, forward strand.
ATTCTCCTTACATTAAAGTATTTTCATTAAAGTTTTTTCATTAAAGTATTTATGCTGATTGTATTTTAATGATTATATAATAAAATACATTATATAAAAAGTACAATAATGTGAAAGACGGTAATGATGAAGATTTGCAATAAGGGAAGTAATATATTAAAGCGGTTTTACATAGAAATATATTTTTTCTTTATAAATTATTTCTAAATATTGATATTGGCTAAATTGATTATTTGTTGTAGAATAGAGGTCAGTGTATTAAATTAAATTTTTAAGAGTAGTTTGGAGGAGAATATGTTTGGGTTTACATCCAATGATATTGGTATAGATCTTGGAACAGCGAGTATCTTGGTATACATCAAGGGCAAGGGTGTTGTACTTAAAGAGCCAAGTGTTGTTGCTATAGATAGAGAGAACGGAAAGATACAGGCAATCGGTGAAGAGGCAAGACTTATGATTGGTAGAACACCGGGAAATATAGTGGCTGTAAGACCGCTTCGTCAAGGTGTTATATCAGACTATACTATTACAGAAAAGATGCTCAAATATTTTATAGATAAATCAGTGGGCAAGAAGACATTCAGAAAACCTAGAATTGCGGTATGTATTCCGTCAGGTGCTACCGAGGTTGAGAAGAAGGCTGTAGAGGATGCTACATATTCTGCAGGTGCAAGAGAAGTAAAGATTATCGAGGAGCCTGTAGCGGCAGCTATCGGTGCCGGAATAGATATTTCAAAGGCAGTCGGAAATATGATAGTTGATATCGGTGGCGGTACTGCAGATATTGCGGTTATCTCACTTGGAGGTACTGTAGTAAGTACTTCAATAAAGATAGCAGGCGATGATTTTGATGAAGCTATCGTAAGATATATGAGAAAGAAGCACAATCTTTTGATCGGTGAGAGAACAGCCGAGGATATAAAGATTACTATCGGTGCCGCATACAGAAGACCTGAGGTACTTACTATGGAAGTAAAGGGTAGAAACCTTGTAACAGGCCTGCCAAAGACTATAGAGGTAAACTCTGACGAGACACTGGAGGCACTTCGTGAGCCTGCAATGCAGATCGTGGATTCGGTTCACAATGTTTTGGAGAGAACACCACCTGAACTTGCAGCTGATGTATATGAAAGAGGTATCGTGCTTACAGGCGGCGGTTCACTTCTTTCAGGTCTTGATGCACTTATTGAAGAGAAGACAGGTATCAATACCGTTATAGCGGACAATCCTTTGACAGCTGTTGCAATCGGTACAGGTAAGTTTATTGAGGGTGTAAAGGGAGAAATGAAAAAATAATATGCAGACAGTATCGGGCTATATTGAAAAAATCATTTATAGAAATGAGAATAATGGCTATACTGTACTCAGCGTGGAAGGTGATGATGACGATTATGTTTTTGTCGGCACTTTCAACTATATTGCTGAGGGCGAATTTATAAAGGCAAAAGGAAATATGAAGCTGCATCCAAACTATGGAGAGCAGCTTTTTGTCGATGAATATGAAATAATAGAGCCGAGAGAGCTTGACAGTATTGAGAAGTATCTGGCGTCTTCCGCGATAAAGGGAGTCGGCGAGGCACTGGCAAAGAGAATTATAAAAAAATTCAAACTTGACACTCTCAGAGTAATGGAAGAAGAGCCTGAAAGACTTGTGGAAGTAAAGGGAGTGAGTGCCAAGCTTGCCAAGTCTATAAGTGAGCAAATACAGGAAAAGAAGTCGATGCGTGATGCAATGATTTATTTGCAAAAATTCGGTATCAGCATGAAGCTTGCGGCAAAGATATATCTTGAGTACGGAAGTAAGGTCTACAATATAATAGAGACCAACCCGTACAAGCTGGCGGATGATATTGACGGTATCGGCTTTAAGATTGCTGATGATATTGCAAAAAAAGTGGGGATTACTGCAGATTCAAAGTTTCGCGCTGTTGCAGGTATAGAATATATACTTTCAAATGCCATGCTCTCAGGTCATCTTTATCTGCCTGAGAGTATACTGCAAAATGAGTTTTTGGAGCTGTTCGGTGAAAATATATTCGACTTTACTTCACTTCTTATTGAAATGCAGATGGAAAAAAGGATTGTAGTAAAAAAATCTTCGGAAAATAATGTGTATCTTACACAGTCCTACTATACGGAAGCTGCCATTGCAAAGATGCTTGTAGATATCAATATCAAAGAAAAGTATGATTCAAACAAGGTTGAAGAAAAAATACTTGCCATTGAGAAAAAAGAGGGTATTGTCCTTGACGATTTGCAAAGACAGGCGGTAATAGAATCTATAAGCAGCGGTCTTATAATTATCACAGGAGGCCCGGGCACAGGTAAGACAACCACTATAAATACTATTATAAAGTACTTTGAAAGTGAGGGAGAGGGTATATCCTTGGCTGCTCCTACAGGAAGGGCGGCAAAGAGAATGTCTGAGGCGACTTCTTATGAAGCCAAAACTATTCACAGATTACTTGAAATCACTCCAAACAGCAGTGAGATATCAAAAAATATCGGAACACATTTTGAAAGAAATGAGGACAATCCGCTTGAAGCCGATGTACTTATAATAGATGAGGTAAGTATGGTGGATATTTTCCTTATGAACGCTTTATTAAAAGCCGTTGCGATAGGTACAAGACTTATTCTTGTAGGAGATATAAACCAGCTTCCAAGTGTGGGACCGGGAACCGTGCTTAAGGATATCATAGAGTCTGGTTGCTTTAATGTTGTGAGACTGAATAAAATCTACAGACAGTCAAATCGAAGTGATATTGTAATAAACGCCCATAAGATAATGACAAATGAAGAGATTGACCTTTCTAAAAAGAGCAATGATTTTATTTTTATCAAGCAGAGCAATCCTGATAATGTGATGGAGTCCGTTATATCACTGGTTCGCGACAAGTTACCTGCCTATGTAAATGCTTCAAGCAATGAGCTTCAGATAATGACACCTATGAGGAAGGGTCCTTTAGGTGTGGAAGCTCTAAACTCATTTTTACAAAAAAGCTTAAATTCTTCAAGCAAGCAAAAAAAAGAAAAAGAGTATGACGCTACAGTCTTTAGAGAAGGCGATAAGGTAATGCAGATAAAAAACAATTACCAAAAGGAGTGGTTTGTATACAATGATAAAAAGATGCCTGTTGATAAGGGACTTGGTGTATACAACGGTGATATCGGCACTATAAGTGAAATAGATATGCTCTCTGAAAGTTTTTGCATCTGCTTTGATGACGGTAAGGTCTGTGAATATGAATTTTCAGAGTTTAACGAGATAGAGCTTGCCTATGCCATTACAGTACATAAGTCACAGGGAAGTGAGTATCCGGCAGTGATTATACCTATATACAAAGGTCCTGCCATGCTTATGAATAGAAATCTTATATACACCGCCATTACCAGAGCAAAAAAATGTGTGGTACTTGTCGGTATACCTGAAGTTTTTTATACAATGGTACAAAATACAAAGGAGATGGCAAGGTACACCGGACTGAAAGAAAGGATAACAGAGCTTGTGGCGCTCTCAAAAGATGACTGATATTTTAGGTAAAATAATTGATGAGATAATTGAATTTGTATTCCCGAGAAGATGCCCGGTATGTGGAGAAATAGTAAAAGAAAAGGGGCATCTGATATGTAAAAAATGTATTAAAAAGCTTCCTTTTGTAAAATCTCCCTACTGTATAAGATGCGGTAAGGAGATAATATCGGAGGATGATGCTTACTGTGACGACTGTAAGTCTGAAAGAGAGTTTACAGCAGGAAGAGCTCTCTGTAATTATACTGATGATTTGGCACATATCATACTTAAGATAAAATACGGCAATAAAAGAGAATATATTGAAGGCTTTGCAAAGCTTCTGGCTCTCAGATACAAAAAGTTTTTAGATGTTGCAAATATTGATTGTATTATGCCCGTTCCGCTGCATAAGTCAAGGCAAAGACAGAGGGGGTTTAATCAGTCTGAAATACTTGCCGGATGTCTGTCAAAGTATCTTGATATTCCTGTATATACAAAATGTTTATACAGGGTAAAAAAGACTAAGGACCAAAAGGGACTGAGTAGAACCGAGAGACTCCACAATCTCGACAATGCATTTGTAGTAAAGGTATTTCCTAAGAAAGTCAAAAATGTTTTGATTGTGGATGATGTGTACACCACAGGTACTACTATAGAAAAATGTGCAAAAATCTTAAAAGATGCGGGAGCAAATGAAGTTTATTTCTTAACCATATGTACAGGTGGCATAAGTTAGTAGTAAAATATCCTTAGGTTAGCAGTTTTAGACATAATAATTTACTTTTTGGAGGACATATTTTATGAAGAAGAGTTTGTATCTGTTACCACTTATGATTTTAATGCTGTCTGCTTGCGGAAATAAACAGGCGGATGTAGGGACATCTGCAAAGGTAGAAGACAGCACTGTAAAGACTTCACAAAACGAAAAAAGCAGTGATAAAGAAGCTTCACAAAAGGATAATAACACTGCCAAAGACGGGCAAAGAGTCGATAAGGAGTTTGGAAGCTTTATCGTGGCTGACGGATTCGGTGAAGCTAAGGAGCAGTCAGGAAACGGAAGATATTTTTATGTGGTAAAGGGACATGAACATGATATGAGACCAAATAATATCTCTATAAATACCGGACATCAAAATTACAACTTGGATGAAAGTGAAAAGTTTGCAGAGTCTACCACATGGCAGTTAAATATGCAGATAAAGCAGTCAGGTATAGATGCTACGGTTACCGGTTCATCAGGTAAGACAGATGCAGGCGATATAATGTATATTTTTGATATTAAAATAAATGGCAGTGATGAGATAGACCGTCAATACTATATATTAAGAGATAAAAAATATGTGATGGTCTTTATGTCAAACTTTAACAATGACGAGTCTGTAAACAAGGCGGCGGAGCTGATGGCAAAGAGTTTTGAGTGGAAATAAATTTTCTTCTTGCAAACTTTAAGGGTTTATTTTGACATTGTATAACTATTT
>CAUQKD010000188.1:0-4998 GCA_963518365.1 uncultured Lachnoanaerobaculum sp.
ATTATACCAAAGAAATTTAATTGATTCTATAAAAATATCCACACATGACCACACAGCCAAGTAGGACAGACTACTTGACTGCGTAGTCACGTTCATATCAGTAGATGCACCGACTATGCCATGGTTTTTAGAAACTTATAGAAATTTAGATCAACAAGAGCGGAAAGTGCATTTTCCATAGATTACCTTAGATATCAAATCGAAAGCCACGAAAAAAATTTGACAGTTTTATTATACTATTTATACCGTTTTTGACAATAGGATGTACTAACACTTAAGATTTTAAATCCACTTTCATCGTATTATACAAAGATTAAAGCTATATTATATGATAACAGCCATCTTAGTTGTAGAATATGCATTAATATATATTACTTTTTCTTTAAAATTAACTTAAGTGCATTAGGATAATCGAAAAAAGCGTAGCCGAAGCCACGCTTGAGATTATTCCTCTCTTCTCCTATAGAACCTGCCGAGAAGCTGCTGAGTCTTTATAAGATTTATAAAGGCTGACTTATCAATTTCTTTGATTGCCTTTACCACCTTGTTTGCTTCGGCACTTGATACTATTGAGTACACTAAAGTTCTGTCTGTATGATTATAATACCCCTGTGCCTTCCAGGTGGTCGCACCATGGTGGCTTATATTCGAAATCAAATCACATATCTCGTCAGGATGATCTGTAACAATGAATAGAGTAATCTGCTGATATTTTCTATACAAAGTATGTATAACCATTGTAGTAACATACTGGAAAATAATAGAATACAGTGCTCTGTCCCAGCCAAACAAAAGCCCGGCAACCACAAGAACCACCGCATTTGCGCCCAAAATAATATTAAAGGCGTCAAAACCCTTCCTCTCTGACAGAAAGATAGATATAAAATCGGTTCCTCCGGTAGTCGCATTCATCAAAAGACAAATACTGATAACCAGACCGTTTATCATTCCTCCGAAAATAGTTATAAGCAAAATGTCCTGAGTTATCACATACCCCGGAATAATATCAACAATAAAACCGTTCAGCAATATGACCCAACATGAATACAGTGTAAACTTCTTTCCGATATACCTGAATCCAATGTACACAGGTATTGCATTAAGTAAAATATTTACAACCGTATACGGCAGTTTTACATTAAAAAACATATCCGCCGACCTGGTTATAAGCAAAGTAATGCCTGTCGCACCTCCCGGAAACAGATCTCCGGTCCTTACAAAAGTCTTTATATTGACTGCCATCAATACAGCCGCAAATGTAATAACAATAAATCTCTTTAAATCTTCTTTTAAATCAAATTTCATAACTATCTCACAAATTATTTTACTAAATGGCAAGCCACATATCTGCCGTTCACTCCTCTTAAATCAGGCTCCTTTGTTCTGCAAATTTCACCGCAATAAGGGCATCTGGTATGAAATCTGCATCCGGTAGGAACATCTATCGGACTTGGTATATCTCCCTTTAATATTTCCTTTTGTTTGCCTGCATTTTCAATACTTGGAATTGCATCAAGCAAAAGTCTTGTATACGGATGAAGCGGCTTTTCAAAAATATCATCTGTATTACCGATTTCACAAACCTTACCGAGAAACATCACACAAACTCTGTCCGCAATGAAATTGACAACAGACAGATCATGTGAAATAAACAGATATGAAGTTCTTTTTTTCTCCTGAATATCCTTAAGCAGGTTTAAAACCTGTGACTGTATGGATACATCAAGTGCAGATACCGGCTCATCACATACAATAAGCTTAGGATTCAGTGCTATTGCTCTGGCAATTCCTATTCTTTGCCTTTGTCCTCCTGAAAACTGATGAGGATACCTGTTGTAATACTCTTTTCTGATTCCCACATCTTCCATCAGCTCAAGCACTTTTTCTTTTATCTGTGCCTTGCTAAGTTCCTTTTCATGTGTAATAACAGGTTCTGCAATAATCTCACCTACAGTCATTCTGGGATTAAGTGAGGCATAAGGATCCTGAAATATGATTTGTAGATTTTTCTTTATCTCCTTCAACTCATTGCCTCTTTTATTGTAAATATTTTCGCCCAGAAAAATACTCTCACCTTTATCAGGTGCTATAAGGCCTATTGCACATTTGCCAAGTGTGGATTTACCGCATCCGCTTTCTCCCACAAGTGCCAAAGTCTCATTCTCATATATATCAAGACTTATATCGCTTACCGCATGAACTTTTTTATTCTTTTTTGATGTAGGAAATTCCTTAACTATATTTTTTAATCTTAATACAACTTCTCTCATCTTCAATCCTTTTATGTAAGAAACATGAAACCATATGGCTGTCCGTAATATAATCATCCTTCGGTCTGTCGCTGCAACAAATATTTTGGGACAAATCACATCTGTCTGCAAATCTGCAACCCTCAGGTAAATTTAAGATGTTCGGGACATTACCCTTTATGGTATAAAGTCTTTTCTGCTTTTTGCCGATAGTAGGTATTGACTTTAAAAGTCCGCTTGTATAAGGATGTGCAGTTTCATTAAAAAGAGTCTTTGTAGGTGCAGACTCCACCACCCTTCCTGCATACATTACATAAACATAGTCACATATTTCAGCAACGACACCCATGTTGTGTGTAATCATCATTATAGAAGTACCGCTCTCCTCACAAAGTCTTTTCATAAGCCTCAGAATCTGAGCCTCTATAGTAACATCAAGCGCTGTAGTCGGCTCATCGGCAATCAAAAGCTTGGGCTTACAAATCATTGCCATGCCGATCATCACTCTCTGCCTAAGACCGCCTGAAAGCTCATGAGGATATGAATTGAATCTTTTTTCGGCTTCAGGTATCCCGACTTCATTAAATATTTCTATTACTCTTTGTTTTGCCTCCGTCTTAGATATATGTTCATGCAAAATAATTGCTTCCATGACCTGTTTGCCGACCTTTACAACAGGATTTAGTGAGGTCATAGGCTCCTGAAATATCATAGATATATCCTTACCTCTGATATTTGCATACTCTCTTACCCCCATCTTTGTAAGCTCATTACCGCAAAAGTCAATACTTCCGCCCACTATCCTACCGGGGCTTTTTATCAGTCCCATAATACTCATAGCCGTCATAGACTTTCCGCATCCGCTCTCTCCGACTATTCCAACTATCTTTCCCTTAGGTATATCTATATTTATACCGTCAAGAGCATATGCATCTCTTCCTTTGACTTGAAATGCCACCTTCAAATCTCTTATAGTCAAAACATTGTCCATATCATTGCTCCTTAAGGTACGGGTCTAAAATATCTCTCAAACCGTCACCCAAAAAATTGAATGCCAGCACAACTATCATTATTGCTATGGCAGGTGAGAGTACAAGCACAGGCTGTGTAAACAGATATTTCTTTGCACTGACAACCATAAGCCCCCAGCTTGCTGTAGGTGGCTGTGCACCGACACCCAGGAAACTTAGCGAGCTCTCTGAAAGTATCGCAGACGGTATACTTAATGTAAATAATACCACCAAAGTAGGTATACAGTTCGGTAATATATGTCTGAAAATAATCGTAGCATTACCGACACCCATACTTTTAGCGGCTTCTACATACTCTTTTTTTGACAGTGAAAGTGTCTCTGAGCGTACAACTCTGGATGTGGACGCCCAGTTGACTAATGACAATGCTATAAATATGTTTATCAGTCCTCCGCCCATTGTATACATTACAACCATAGCAAGAAGCAGTGAAGGAAATGCAAGCATTATATCTGCAAGTCTCATTATTGCAAAATCGATTTTACCTCCGAAATACCCTGCAATAAGTCCAAGTATTGTACCTATAATCATTGAAATAAATGTAGGTATCAGTCCTATTGTCAATGATATCCTTGCTCCGAATATTACTCTGGTAAGTGTGTCTCTTCCAAGTTCATCCGTACCCAGCGGATGCGCAAATGAAGGTGCCAAAAGCCTGTCCTTTAAACTCTGTGTATACGGATTATACTTGCATACAACATTTGCAAAAATTGCACATAGTATAATAAGTATAATTACAATCAAAGAAAAAAATGCAAGCTTATTATGTTTTATTATATTTTTACATTTTTCAAATAAGCTGTCTTCCGTTTCAATTTCAGAACCGAAATTTCGCCCTGTCTGTTTAGTATCTTTATTCATTGATTTCTTATATTTCCTTTCTAATTCTCGGATCAAGAATAGAATACAATGAATCTGCTATCAAATTTCCGAATATTACCAATATAGTTGTAAAAATAACCGTTCCCTGTAAAAGCGGCATATCTCTGGTCTCTATTGCATTGACAGCAAGTCTGCCTATACCCGGTATTCCGAATATATTTTCTGTAATAACCGCACCTGAAAGCATGGAAGATATCTGGAGTGCCATCATTGTAACTACAGGAAGCATCGCATTCTTTAGAGCATGTGACTTCATTACGGCAAACTCTAAAAGTCCCTTTGCCCTGGCAGTTCTTATATAGTCTTCCTGCATTACTTCCAAAATATTTGACCTTGTCATTCTTGCAATACTTCCTGCCGAGTTCCATCCGAGTACTATTGACGGCAATACCATAGATGCCGCAGTTTCATATCCTGATACAGGGAAAATCTTTAACTTATACGCAAAAAGATACTGCAAAACCAGTGCAATCATAAATACAGGCATGGATACTCCAAGCAATGCTCCTCCCATAAATAACCTGTCTAAAATATTATTTTTATTTACCGCCGCAAATATACCTGATGCGATACCGACTATCCATGAAACAACTGCCGCACATACGGCAAGTCTTACAGTATTTGGAAATGCATCCAAAATAATGCCTGTAACATTTCTGTTCATACGATAGCTTGTACCGAAGTCACCTCTGATTGCATGTGAAATATATGTAAAAAACTGTACATACAGCGGTTTATCAAGCCCCATCTCCTTACTTATTTTATCAATTACCGTCTGATTGACATGCTCACCGAGCATTGTGATTACAGGGTCGCCCGGTACCACTCTAAGCATT
>CAUQKD010000189.1:0-4985 GCA_963518365.1 uncultured Lachnoanaerobaculum sp.
CTCTATAGCCGTCCACAAAAGTCTTTGCACACAGTCTGACAGTCTCATTATCAAGTGAATTCAAATATTTTGCTATATTTATCTCATTTGAGCCTATGTATTCTCCGAATTTGAAAAGATATCTAAGATCCGACAGATCGTCATTCATTATAATATTATAGAAGAACCTGTTAGAAGCGGTAAAACTTTCAATAATCCTCTTTCTTGCAGTTACATCCAGATAATCTGAAGCGTACCAATATATAGCATCCGCAATCTCTTTTGCGCTCCCTTCTTCCATAGCTATGCCGTAGACTTGTAAGAAAAGTTCAAGTATATTTACAAATCCTTCAAGGTCTCCCTCATACACACTAACAAGTGCGGCTCTTACCTCAAAGCCCAAACTTAATAAAGGAGAAACAAAGTCTTTATCAAACATTTTCTCCAATACATCCGGATTATATACGGAACCTGCATATATATCCTCTCTCAAGTCATAGAAAAGTTCATCCTGCATATCTTTAAGTTCTTCAAAGCTTAAAGATTCAAACTCACCGGTCTCCTTTTTTTGCCTGATATCATTTACCTTTCCCAAAAATGATGCAAGTTCCACAAAAAAGTCCTTAAACTTGGTATCCTCTTCCGTTCTTATCAAAGATATCCTGTCCATTGCAAGATTTATTCTCTCAACTATTACCCTCTTATCCCAAGAATAAATATCAAAAACCATAGTAAAAATAAAACTCCTCCAATCAATGTTGTAATCACCGAAAGTGATTTTCTTGCCACTCCGTCTTTAAAAGATTTTATCGAATAATAAAATCCCGCTCCTGCAAATAAAAATGAGCAAAGTGCAAAAGCCGACACCTGTGTACTCGGTACTCCCTGATTGTCCACCACTTTCCTGATTGCAAGTACCAAAAGCACTACCGCAACCAAATCCATAAGCAGTGCAAACTTTGCATCCTTTGCAAAAGGTCTTCTCATATAGTCGACCATATCACTTCTGCTTGTAGCAAACTTTATCTTATCCTCAGCCGCCAAAAATCTGTCGGAGTCTAAGATATTTTCTTCTCTTCTAAAAGGCGTTCCTATTCTTTTTCTTTTAAAAAATCTCATTCGCGTCTCCATATGATAATCTTACACAGTACAAATGCGATGTATCCCAAAAGCACTCCCAATGTATTTAAAATAATATCGTCCACATCAAAACTTCCTACATTGGTCAAAAGCTGTATCACCTCCACAATACATGAGAGTAAACAGCCTTCTGTCAATGTTTTAAAGAAACCGCATTTTCTTTTGCCTATTATCGGTCTGAAAAATCCGAAAGGCATAAAAGCAAGTATATTGCCGCCTAAGTTCAGCACCGATATCATACCGAGTTTATAAAAATTATCTATATATCTTCTGATTTCAAGAAACGGTACTGTGTTATATCCATGAGTCTCCACCGCCATTCCTCTTCCAAAGCCCTCGGCAAAGAAGAGGAAATAGCATAGGATTAAAATATACAATGTAAATAACACCTGACCCAAAAATCTAAACTTAGCTTTAAGTTTATTCATATCAAAACTCTATATGATTCTTTCCGACAAGCAGCCTTGCTCCGTTCACAATGGACATCACGCCTGTAGCAACACCTACAACTATCATTACTACTCCGATTGCAATACCCGCTCCGCCACAAAATTTCATAAGCTTATATGTTTTTTCCATATCTTTCACCTGTCTTTATTTTACACCGTAAATCTTATAGTAATCATCAATAGCACATTTTAATTTATCATCAATTATAACTCTGCCGTCCGTCTCTTTATTATACAGATACTCCACCACCTCATTCATAGTAACAATGGCTGTAGTCTTTATTCCGTATTTTTCACTTATCTCTGCAAGTGCCGACTTCTCTCCCTTACCTCTTTCACATCTGTCAACACTCACTGCAAGTCCGAGTACATCTACATCTCCCTGTGCCTTTATTATAGGTAATGTCTCCTCAATAGAAGTTCCGGCTGTGGTCACATCCTCTATTATGACCACTCTGTCTTTATCCTTTATAGGAGAACCGAGCAAAATACCCGTATCTCCATGGTCCTTTACTTCTTTTCTGTTTGAACAATACTTCACATCCACACCCTCATCACTGAGTGCCATAGATGTTGCAACGCTGAGAGGAATACCCTTGTATGCCGGTCCGAACAAAACATCAAAGTCGTCTCCGAAAGCACCTCTTATAGCCTTTGCATAGTATTTTCCAAGTCTGCCAAGCTGTGAACCTGTTCTGTAAAACCCTGTATTTACAAAGAAAGGTGTCTTTCTGCCGCTCTTTGTAACAAAGTCTCCAAACTTAAGTACTTCACACTCTATCATAAAGTCAATAAATTCTTTTTTATAATTTTCCATTTTCTCTCCGTTTCTTTACTTTACAAGGCCTATAATCTCATTTACATCGCCAAAGTTATTCTTTTCAAGATATTTTTCTATACCTTTTGCAACATCTATACCTGCATTCGGGTTGAAAAAATTTGCAGTTCCGACGCTTACCATAGTTGCACCTGCAAGCAAAAACTCTATGGCGTCCTCAGCCGTAGCTATTCCGCCCATACCTATAACAGGCACTTTCACCGCATTTGCCACCTGATATACCATTCTCAGTGCAACAGGCTTTATCGCAGGTCCGGACATACCTCCTGTTTTATTGGCTATAGCAAAACATCTTTTATTTATATCTATCTTCATTCCTGTGATAGTGTTTATAAGAGAAAGCGCATCCGCTCCGGCATCCTCAGCCGCCTTTGCAATCTCGGTAACATCCGTGACATTCGGTGAAAGTTTCATTATAACAGGCTTTTTGGAATGTGCCTTTATCTGACTTGTAATATCTCTTACACTGTCAACATTTGTACCGAAAGCAATACCTCCATGTGATACATTCGGGCAGGAAATATTGATCTCAAGCATATCGACCGCCTCATCTGAGAGCCTTTCCACAGTCTCTATATAGTCTTCAATACTTCTGCCGCAAACATTTACAATTATCTTTGTATCCTTTTGCTTAAGGAATTTCAAATCTCTCTCTATAAATGTATCCACTCCGGGGTTTTGAAGTCCGATAGCATTTAACATTCCGCCGTAGACTTCCGCAATCCTTGGTGTAGGATTGCCCTCCCAAGGTATATTGGCCACGCCCTTTGTGGTGACCGCACCGAGCTTGTTTATATCCACAAGGTCTGCAAATTCCTCACCGTGTCCGAAGGTGCCGCTGGCAACCGTTACAGGGTTTTTAAACTCCACGCCTGCAATATTTACTTTTGTACTTATCATAGTTCCACCTCTAAAGCATTGAAAACAGGCCCTTCGGTGCAGACTCTTTTATTTTTAACATTGGAGTGAGAATCGACCTCACTTGAATTACAGGTACAAGCCAGACATGCACCTATACCGCATGCCATCTTTTCTTCCAATGACAAAAAGCACTCCGTATTATTTTCAGATGTATATTTTTTTATGGCTCTAAGCATCGGAGTAGGTCCGCAGGCAAGTATTCTGTCAGCCTTTATATTGTTCTCTCTTATTGCATCAAGAACATTTCCCTTTGTACCTATACTGCCGTCTTCAGAAGCGATAAAGACCTTTCCGTATTGCTTAAGTTCATCTGCAAGGAATGTATCACTGTCTCTGAAACCGAGTACTATCATCTTCTCACCTTCAAGATTCTTTGCAAGTTCAAGCATAGGCGGTATTCCTATACCTCCGCCTATAAGTATGCTTGACTTTGAATCTGTAGGAAAGCCGTTTCCAAGCGGTCCCAAAACCTTTATATCATCTCCCGCTTTAAGCTTTGAAAACTCTTTTGTACCGGTATCCTCACCTGTCACTCTGTATACAAGTCTTATAGAATCCTTAGCGACCTCACATATACTTATAGGTCTCGGCAAAAGCTTGGAAGGATTTTTCGTGTAGACATTTACAAACTGTCCCGGAAAAGTGTCCTTTGCTATATCTGTCTTTATCCAAACGGAAAAAATATCCTTACTTAATTCATCTTGGGAAATCACTTTCCCATTGTCCATTATCTTTGTCATCTTACTCTCTTTATAATACTCTGTTTATATCTGCTATCATGTCTTTTACAGCCGCTCTTGATGCATCCGCAAAGTCAAGTGAAGAATACTTTTCCTGCTTGTATGCGGCTATTATTCCTCTTGATGAGTTCACTATTGCACCGAGTCCGTCTTTATTAAAGCAGGGCTTTAAATCCTCTGCCGTAGCTCCCTGTGCACCGTATCCCGGTACAAGGAAGAATGTATGAGGCATCTTTTCTCTGAGTATTGCACTCATTTTCGGATATGTTGCACCTACAACCGCACCTACATTTGAGTACTCTCCGTCCATACTCATAGCACCCCACTCACAAGTCTTGTTTGCAACAAGCTCATAAAGAGGTGTAGTGTCTATCAACCTGTCCTGAAACTCTCCGCTTGACGGATTGGATGTCTTTACAAGTACAAAGATACCCTTGTCCTCACTATTACAAACATCTATAAAAGGCTTTACTCCGTCTGTTCCAAGGTACGGATTTACCGTAACAAAATCAGTATCAAATCCCGACACCTTCTCGCCCAAAATCTCACTCACTCCGATATGAGCCTTGGCATAGGCAAGAGAGGTTGAACCTATATCACCTCTTTTTGCATCACCTATTACAATCAGACCCTTACTCTTTGCATACTCGACTGTATTCTTGTATGCAATCATTCCGTCTATGCCGAACTCCTCATACATGGCTATCTGCGGCTTCACTGCCGGAATAAGGTCATATGTCTTATCTATTATAGCCATATTGAAGTCATAGAAAGCCTCAGCCACAGCCTTTGTGCTTTTTCCGTATTTCTTTATTTTCTCATCTAATATATAATCAGGTATATGTGAAATAAGCGGGTCCAACCCGACACATATAGGGGCATTTGTTTGCTTGATTTTTTCAATAAGTTTTGCAATCA
>CAUQKD010000190.1:0-4977 GCA_963518365.1 uncultured Lachnoanaerobaculum sp.
CCTGTATCTGTAAATGTCTGAAACGGCTTTTCGATTCTAAGACCCATCATCTCCCAGTGACCGGTCATAGTATCCTTACCGTTACTCATCTCTTCCATTCTGCAAAATCTTCCAAGCGGCTTTTCTACTCCGCTTTCTCCTTCAACCGGATGAAGATTGTACATTCCGAGCTTCTTTAGATTCGGAATATTCAGTTTGCCGTATTCTCTTACTATATGTCCGAAGGTATCGGTATTTGCATCTCCGAACTTAGCCGCATCAGGCATTGCACCGATACCTAAAGAATCCAAAACAACAACAAAAACTCTCTTATATTTCTTCATAATAATACCTGTTTGCTAAGCTCTTTTAAAAGCATATCCTTAATATCATCACTTGCAAAAGAAACTTCTATTGCATTCTTTATTCCCTGCAATATCTCTGTATCATTTATCATATTCTTGTTTTGCAAAAATAATATCTCATCTGTAATGCTTGTATTGCTGACCAATCTGTTATCAGTATTTACAGTGGCAAGCAAACCTCTTTTTATATAGTCCGAGTAAGGATAAATATCCTTTTTACCTACAGCCTTGGTCTGATAATTGCTTATCGGACACATCTCAATACCGATATGCCTCTCCTTCGCAAGACTTAAAAGTCTTTCATCATCTCTCATGGCGATACCATGTCCGATTCTTTTGGCACCGTACTCTATAGCACCCTCTATATTGGACTTAGGTCCGGCTTCACCTGCATGAATTGTAAAGTTCATACCCAGATCTTTGGCATATTTAAAAAGCTCAGAAAACTCTTTTATAGGATGATTTGCCTCGTCACCCGCCAAGTCAAGTCCTGCCACACCTGCATTGTAGTATTCTCTTGCAACTTTAAACATCGACTTACTTGATTCTATATCATGGTGAGTCATAGCACAGCATATGGCATTTCCGTATATACCGTAAAGCTTGTTGCCCTCTTTAATACCTGCCAGTACTGACTCTATAACGTCTTCTGTACTTAAGCTGTCCGTAACTGATAAAAGCGGCGCAAATCGTATCTCGATATACCTGACATTTTCATCTGCCGCAAGCTTCATCACCTCAAGAGCGGCCTGCTTTATATTTTCCTTTGAATTCATAGCGCTTAGCGGAATATCGAATTTCTCAAGATATTCCACCAAACTTGAACACTCCATGCTGACTGAGAGTTCATCCATACTGAATTTTCTGCCCAGAGTATTTTCAAGGAATGTCTTTGAAAGTGAGCCGTCCAGATGACAATGCAGGTCAAGCTTCGGCAACTTTAAAATTTCTTCTTTATTCATAAATTAACCCATATCATAAAAGGCTGATTCCACTATCTCAATGGTTGCGCTTGTTCCAAGCCTGTTGGCACCTGCATCCACCAATTCCTTGGCAAACTCCTTATCATGTATTCCGCCGCTGGCTTTTACACCCATATCAGGGCCTACAGTCTCTCTCATAAGTCTGACATCCTCAACCTTTGCACCTGCACTGCTAAAACCTGTAGAAGTCTTTACAAAATCGGCTCCGGCTTCCTTTGCAAGTTCACATGCCTTTACCTTCTCATCGTCGGTAAGCAGACAGGTCTCTATAATAACTTTTAAAATCTTTTCTCCACAAGCTTCTTTTACAGCCTTAATATCTTCCAAAACAACAGAATAATCTCTGTCCTTGAGTGCGCCCACATTTATTACCATATCTATCTCATCGGCACCGTCCATCACGGCAATCTTCGCCTCAAGCGCCTTGGCTCTTGTAGACATTGCTCCCAAAGGAAATCCTACCACACTGCAAATCTTTACATCACTTCCGTGCAAAAGATTTGCAACATAAGGTACATAGTATGAGTTCACACATACCGAACAAAAACTGTATGCCATAGCCTCATCGCATACTCTTTTTACATCTTTTCTTGTGGCGTCCGCCTTCAATATTGTATGATCAAATAATTTTGTTGATAACATTTTACCCCCTATCTTGCCTTTAAGAAAGGCTTACCGTTTGCCGCCGGCACTCTTGTACTTCCTACTACAAATACCAGCGCAAGTATTGTAACTACATAAGGAATCATCGACACAAGGTTCGGTGATACCGCATTACCCGCTCCAAGCAAAGCCTTTATACCGTTACAAAGTCCAAAGAGCAGACAAGCCTTGAATGCTCCCTGCGGCTTAAACTTTCCGAAAATAACCGCCGCAATGGCAATGAATCCCTGTCCGACTATTACCGCCGGTCTGAACTGACTTACTGTAGCCAGTGTGACAAAAGCTCCTCCAAGTCCTGCAAGGAAGCCTGAAAGTATTACACAGATATATCTTGTACGATATACATTAACTCCCAAAGTGGCACAAGCCTGCGGATGCTCTCCTACAGCTCTAAGATGCATTCCGAACTTTGTCTTATAAAATACAAACCACACTACGGCAACCAAAATAAAACTAAGATAAGCTACAATATATGTTGAAAAAACATTGTATCCGAAAGATCCTGAAGGGAACATTCCGTCAAATAGCTTAGGCAACTTTGAAGCCGTATCAAGTGCAGGTGAATCCGACGAGTTGTCAAATATTGCCTTACAAAGGAATACCGCAAGTCCCGGACCTATAAAGTTTATTGCGGTACCTGATATAGTCTGGTCCGCTCCGAACTGTATACAGGCAACCGCATGAATAACACCAAGTATTGCACCGCTAAGTCCTCCTGCAAAAAATCCGAGCCAACCGTTACCGCTAAAATACGCTACACAGGCTCCTATAAAAGCGCCTATTGTCATCATACCTTCAATACCGATATTTATAACACCGCTTCTCTCCGAAAAACATGATCCCAGAGCCGCCAAAAGAAGCGGAGGAGTTGCTATCAATATAGCATTTATCAAAAGCCCTAAATCCTTTATTAAAACTTCCATTATACCGCTCCCCTCTTTCCGTGACTTAAGAAAATACTTCTGAACAAACTTGATATTGCAATAAACAATATGATTACACCCATTATAATATCCACAACCTCTGAAGGTGCATTTACAAGTGAAAGCTTACTTCCGCCATACTTCATAGCTCCGTAGAAAATACCTGCAAATATACATGCCATAGGATTTGAAGAAGCTATAAGGGCTACGGTAATTCCCTGAAAGCCGTATCCTTCCTGACCTGAAAACTGTGATATTCTTCCGCTCATACCCATCAACTGTATCGCACCTCCGATACCTGCCAAAGCTCCTGAAAACGCCATTGCGGTAAGGAATGATTTTCCCGTATCTATACCTGCATACTGTGCGGCTGTGTTACTGAAACCTACCGCACGAAGCTTAAATCCGAGTGTAGTCTTATTTATCACAAACCAAACAATTATCGCAAATATAACCGCTATTATAAATCCCCAGTTTGCAGCGGATGCACCGGTTGCCTCTATTATAGACTTAGGCGCCAAAATTCTTGCAGTATCTGCAATATCCTTTGTAGCCTCACCGCCGCTTTCTTTATGTATTACAGTCAAATTCACTATAAAATTTGACAGGTAGAATGCAATCCAGTTAAACATAATATATGACAAGACTTCATTCACACCTTTTTTTATCTTCAAAAGCCCTACTATCGCTCCCCAGATACCTCCTGCAAGTGCGGCACCTATAAAACAAAGCGGTATATGTATAATTGCAGGTGCTTTTATAAGAATACCTATTACACAGGCGGTAAGAGAACCTACTACAAACTGTCCCTCGGCACCTATATTAAATACGCCCGTCTTAAATGAAAAAGCCACACTAAGACCTGTAAATATAAGCGGAGCGGCATATATAAGACACCAAATCATAAACTTAGGCTTACCGAAGATACCTTTTAAAAGCTGTCTGTACGCCTCAAGAGGATTTATCTTTGCCACCGAAAGCAGAATTGCACCTACTATAAACCCCAATATTATTGATAAAAGAGTATAAAAAGCATTGCTTGAAAGTATACCGTTTTTCTTACTCATCTTTTTTTCCTCCTGCCATCAAAAGTCCAAGTTCCTTCTCATCGGCATCCTCACCCATAACTTCACCTGTAATCTGACCTCCGAATATAACCTCAATCCTGTCTGAAAGGTTCATAATCTCGTCAAGCTCAAATGATACCAATAAAACAGCCTTATTCTTATTCCTTTGTTCTACCAGATATCTGTGCACAAACTCAATAGCACCTACATCCAGACCTCTTGTAGGATTGACCGCAATCAAAAGGTCCGAATCGTTGGTCACCTCTCTGGCTATAATTACCTTTTGCTGGTTTCCTCCCGATAAAGTCTTTGCGGCCTTTTTGGCACTGTCTTTCGGTCTGATATCGAACTTTTCTATCAGCTTGTTTGCATGTGATTCTATGTTTTTCTCATTGAGTATACCGTTTTTTGAGAAAGGTTCATTCTCAAAGTTTTGAAGTATAAGATTTTCCGCCACACTGAAATCAAGTACAAGTCCGTGCTTTTGTCTGTCCTCAGGTATACTTGTAATACCCATATCAAAACTCTGTCTCGGCGTTACATTGAAGGCATCCTTGCCAAGTATGGTAACGCTTCCCGACTCGGCCTTTTTCAGTCCTGTAAGTATCTCCACCAATTCGGACTGACCGTTGCCGTCAACTCCGGCAATACCCACTATCTCGCCTCTTCTTACATCAAGACAAAGTGACTTGAGTATATCCGCCTTTCTGTAGTCCTTTGCACAAAGATCCTTCACACAAAGTACCACCTCTCCCGGTTCTCTTTTTTCTTTCTCTACAGAGAATGAAACATCTCTACCTACCATCATGGCGGCAAGTTCGCTCTCACTTGTAGTCTTTACATCCACAGTGTTTATATACTTTCCATGTCTTATGATAGTACATGAATCGGCACAAGCCTTTATTTCCTTCAGCTTATGTGTGATAAGTATTACGGACTTTCCGTCATTTGTAAGACTCTTTATGATATCTATAAGTTCAAGTATCTCCTGCGGTGT
>CAUQKD010000191.1:0-4876 GCA_963518365.1 uncultured Lachnoanaerobaculum sp.
ACCCACACACCGCTCTCATTTTTTACACCCTGATATCTCTGTCTTATCATCTCTTCTATAACAAGTGCAAGGTCTTCTTTTTCCTGCTCATTCTTAGCCTCATTCAAGTACATAAATACTGTAATGAAAGGAGCCTGACCGTTGGTAGTCATAAGTGTAACCACCTGATACTGTATAGTCTGTACACCCTTTGTGATTTCCTTGCGAAGTCTGTTCTCTACAATCTCTTCTTTTCTCTCATTTGATACATTAAGTCCGTACATCTCGGCTTCAACTTCATCACGGATTTTCTTTCTGCTCACATCTACAAAAGGTGCAAGGTGAGTAAGTGAAATACTCTGTCCGCCGTACTGGCTTGATGCCACCTGTGCAATAATCTGTGTAGCTATATTGCAGGCTGTCGAGAAGCTGTGCGGTTTCTCAATAAATGTACCTGATATAACGGTACCGTTTTGAAGCATATCTTCAAGATTTACAAGGTCACAGTTGTGCATATGCTGTGCAAAGTAATCTGCATCGTGGAAGTGAAGTATTCCGGCCTTATGAGCTTCAACCACTTCACTGTCAAGCAGCAATCTCTCTGTAAGGTCCTTTGAAACCTCTCCTGCCATATAATCTCTTTGCACTGATGCAACTGTAGGATTCTTATTGGAATTCTCCTGCTTTACTTCCTCATTGTCACATTCAATAAGTGATAAAATCTTATCGTCTGTTGTATTGTTCTTTCTCTTAATACTCTGAACATATCTATATGTAATATACCTTCTGGCAACCTCATAAGCGTTCTCTCTCATGATGCCGTCCTCTACCATATCCTGTATCTCTTCCACGCTCATAGCACGGTTCATGCTCATGCACTGGTTCTCCACAGTATTGGCAATACGGTCTACCTGTGATTTCTTCAACTTGTCATCTTCGCCCACTACAGCATTTGCTTTGTAAATAGCCGCTATAATTTTTGAAATATCAAAATCTACTTCAGCACCGCTTCTTTTTATGATTCTCATATCTGAATCCTTCCTAAAAAATAGTATATTTATATATGTTATCTGCGACAGTCTCGCAGTTGATTTAAATATCAGGCTTTTCTCTCTTGCCTTACGTTTTCCTAGTATACACAATATGTAGTGGTTGGTCAATGAGCAATTTACAATATACTGTGGTAAAACTTTCTATGTCAATACAACAAAAATTTATTAAATATTTTCAAGACAAGAAATAAAAGCAATTTCCTTATAATTTTTGACCATAAAAACTTCAAAAAAATATATTTCAATATTGGTTTTAACTTATTTGAAACCATTATGTCTTGTACACAAAATACAGATAAATACAATATAAAAGCTCTATCTTAAACAAATCTATTCTGATTGATATCAGCTTCATATATACAGAATTTATACTTGCAATATAATTTACAAAGTGTTATAAGATACTAAGTTTCACTTTTCAAAAATACTTATCAAATGACAGACAGTATTTAGAAATTATAAACTTATTGAGGTGATTTATGAATATATATTTGTTGGTCGGAATCAAGTTTTTCCTTGGCATCCTTGTAATGATATTGCAGATACATATACTCGGTAAATATGAATTCTCTATAAATACCCCTTTGAACCAGATACAAAACTATGTTCTCGGCGGTATTATCGGTGGTGTTATTTATAATACTTCCATATCTATTTTAACTTTTCTGATATTTATACTTGTTTGGTCGCTTGTAGTCATCATCGTAAAACTGATGGTCAACCTGAAATTTATAAAATCTTTGGTCATAGGAAATCCTGTTGTACTTATTAGAAACGGAGTCGTGAATGTTGCCAACTGTGCCAAAGTCGGACTCTCCGCCGAACAGCTTATGCTGCATATAAGAATGGAAGGACTTACCTCCACAAATGAAGTAAAGTCTGCCATTATGGAAACCAACGGTAAGCTGACCATTATAGATATGCAGTCCGCCACACCTAAGTTCCCTATTATTTCAAACGGTAAGTTAAATCAGGATATCTTGGAACTTATAGGGCATAACGAAGAGTGGCTGCTTGCCTATATAAAGGAACAGGGCGTAGAAAGCATACAGGATGTCTTTCTCGGCGAATATGTAAACGGTGAACTCTATATCACAGCCTATCCGAAAGTCAAGTAACTTTACTTTGAGGTTACAGCCTTAAAGTTTTATATGCAGAAAGGAAATATTATTATGAATTTTTACACACTGGACTACATAACCAAGACCCAGTCAACAGGTTTGATTGTACGCTCCGCAATTATTATCATACTTTTAGCTATAGTTATAATTACAAACTTTAAGTTTATGAAAGACAGAATGAAAACAAGGCTTAGAGATATATCAATAGGTATCGTGGTCTTGACCTTTATACTTTTAGGTATTCAGGTGGAGCATTACACACAGAACAACCGTGATTTTTCACAGTCTCATGTACTCTTAAAATTTATTGAAAGTGTAGCCACAGACTACAATGTTTCTCCTTACAATGTCTTGGTAAACTCCACTACATTAAAGGACGGAATAATAGTAAGATACAATGACGAGGATTATACGGTTCATTTGAACGCCGACAACAACTCATATACATTGGAGCGTACACATATAATCAACCACAATGTGTATGTAGACGGAGAGAAATAATATGAATATATATTTGTTGGTCGGAATAAAATTTATTTTAGGTATTTTAATAATGATTTTACAGATACATATTCTCGGTAAATATGAGTTTTCTGTAAATACTCCTTTGAATCAGATTCAAAACTACGTACTCGGCGGTATCATAGGAGGTGTTATCTATAATACTTCCATATCCATCTTAACTTTTTTGATATTTATTCTTGTATGGTCACTGGTTGTTATCATAGTTAAACTTATGGTAAATATCGACTTTGTAAAGTCGCTTGTCGTAGGTACTCCCACCACATTGGTTAAAAACGGTAAGGTCAATGTTGCCAACTGTGCGAAGGTCGGCATATCTGCAGAACAGCTTATGTTGACTATCAGAACCGAGGGGCTTGATTCGACCGAGGATGTAAAATCCGCCATTATGGAGACCAACGGCAAACTTACCATCATAGATATGAAATCCGCCGCTCCGAAGTTTCCTCTTATATCAAACGGCAGACTCAATGAAGATGTTCTTGAAATTATAGGACATGACAAAGATTGGGTTAAATCAAAGCTGAAAGAGCGCGACATAGACAGTATAAATGATGTGTTCTTGGGAGAATATGTAAATGGCAGATTGGTTGTGACCGCTTATCCTAAGATGTAAGCGGATTGTTATATAAAAAATGCATAACAATAAGTAATAAAATGTATTTCCTAATATTTTTTCTAAGTGTTATATTAAAAACAACCGATTAGTCTTAGTTCGTTTCAGACTAAAATAAATTTATTAGGAGATAAAAAATGGCCGGTTTTAAGATTACAAAAAAAGATGGTTACTATGCATATGAGGCTCCAGGACATAAGGAGTGCAAGCTTACAAGACTTCACGACCCTGCCGATATAGACGGCGGAAAGCTTGTATGCGGACTTTCACATTTCCTTCCTGCAGGCGGCGGCACAGAGTACGGCGCAAATCCTCTCGAATCTATCTACTACATCATCAAGGGCAAGATGCTCTTTAAAGGTGATGACGGCAGTGAGACCGTACTTGAAGAAGGTGACAGTGTACATATCGCACCGGGAAGCAAAAAGTGCGTAACCAATATCGGAACGGAGACTGCGCAGATGCTTGTAGTACTGCTCCCTCCGGCACAAAACTGAGCATAAAAAAGAACCCCTCGGGGTTCTTTTTTAGATTAGAAATACTTCTTTTAGATATCTGATACCTGTATCAGTCTTAAATACATTCTTCATCATCTCTTCTATTGCGTCCTTTTTTATACCCATTTCCTGCGCATTCACCAAAAAATCCGCTTCAAGCAGTATCTGCAAATCAATACCGTCCACATCGGTGTAGGTATGGTGATGTGCTATCATATAATCTATTCTGTCCACCACACTTTTCTTTACATCCGTATCTGCAAAGAACTCCCTTATCATAGGAGATGATACTTCCTCCTGCTTTTTACCGTCTGCATTTCCATACTTTTCTCTAAGTGACGGACATGAGATATCATGAACTATAGCGGCTATCTCCAAAGTCTTTTGAGTATCCTCATCCAGCTTCTCACCCATTCCTATATTCCTTGCGTAAGCCCAGACCTTCAAAAAGTGGTTTATATCATGAAAACTGCCGTTACTTACTACAATCATCTTCTCCATTACTTCATTAACTGTCATATGCCACCGCCGAAATTTTATTTAGTTTGTCTTTCCGCCCTCTATTACAAGAGTATCCGCATACTGTGCACCGTATGTATCTGTAAGTGTTGCTTCATAGTCTTCGTGGAAGAAGTTCTCTTTTCCCAGATTCTCAATCTCAGTGTTTACCCAGTCAAGCAATGTTGTATTACCCTTTGTTACTGCAGGTGCAATAGTGTCCTTTACTCCAAGGTCGTCAATACCTACAACATATCCCGGATTGCTCTTTGCAAATGCAAGTACCTCGGTATTGTCATTTACCCATGCCTTACCGCTTCCGTTTATAAGTGCATTCTTGGCATTTGCATATGTATCATACTTTTGAAGCTTGATATTAGGATAATTCTTAATCATGTAAGGCTCCGCCGTTGTTCCTGATATAATAATCATCTCATCATTAGGATTCCAGTTATCAAGGCTGTCTATCTTATCGTTCTCAGATGAGATAACTCCAAGACCTACATTCATATATGGAAGTGCAAAATCTACAGCCTCCGCTCTCTCAGGTGTAACGGTAAAGTTTGCAAGTATAAGGTCAACTTTTCCTGT
>CAUQKD010000192.1:0-4865 GCA_963518365.1 uncultured Lachnoanaerobaculum sp.
TAATCCTCATCCAATTTCAGTACACTCATAAATGCCTTTTGAGGGATTTCGACATTACCGATCTGTCTCATTCTCTTCTTACCCTCTTTTTGCTTTTCAAGCAGCTTTCTCTTTCTGGTAATATCTCCTCCGTAGCACTTTGCAAGTACGTCTTTTCTCATCGCCTTTACAGTTTCTCTTGCAATGACCTTTGATCCGACTGCCGCCTGTATAGGTATTTCAAACAGGTGTCTAGGTATCTCTTCTTTTAACTTTTCACACATCTTTCTGCCTCTTTCATAAGCGGAGTCGGCATGAACGATAAATGAGAGTGCATCCACTTCTTCCTTATTTATCAATATATCAAGCTTTACAAGCTTTGAAGGAACATATCCCTTAAGGTCGTAGTCAAGTGAAGCATAACCTCTTGACCTTGACTTTAATGCATCAAAGAAATCATATATTATTTCATTGAGCGGCAAATCATATCTTAAAATAGCACGATTTTCCTCAATATACTCCATTCCCAGATATATACCTCTTCGCTCCTGACACAGATTCATAATAGAGCCTACAAATTCCTTAGTAAGCATTATCTCCGCGGAAACTATAGGTTCTTCCATATGCTCTATCTCTGAAGGGTCGGGCAGGTTTGACGGATTGGTAAGTTCTATCACTTCACCGCTTGTCTTAAATACCTTGTATACAACTCCCGGAGCTGTGGTCACAAGGTCAAGATTATATTCTCTTTCAAGTCTTTCCTGTATTACTTCAAGGTGCAAAAGCCCTAAGAATCCGCATCTGAATCCGAATCCCAACGCCAGTGAAGTCTCAGGTTCAAAGAAAAGTGAGGCATCGTTAAGCTGCAATTTTTCAAGTGCCTCTCTTAGGTCATTATACTTCGCTCCGTCTGCCGGATAGAGTCCGCAGTACACCATGGAAGTAACCTTTTTATATCCCGGAAGCGCCTCTTTACAAGGATTGTTGTTAAGTGTAATAGTATCACCCACCCTTGTATCTTTTACATTCTTGATACTTGCGGTGATATAGCCTACCATTCCTGCAGAGAGTTCATCACACGGGATAAACTGTCCCGCGCCGAAATATCCTACTTCCACAACTTCTTCCACAGCGCCGGTTGCCATCATCTTTATGGCGTCACCTTTTTTTACACTGCCTTCTTTTATACGCACAAAGACTATTACTCCCTTGTATGAGTCGTATATGGAGTCAAATATAAGTGCCTTAAGCGGCGCATTAATATCTCCTTTCGGTGCAGGAATTTTGGCTACTATCGCTTCAAGTACGTCCTCTATATTAAGTCCCATCTTTGCGGATATTCTAGGTGCATCATGTGCCTCAATACCTATAACATCTTCTATCTCACTTGCCACAAGGTCGGGGTCCGCACTTGGCAAATCTACCTTATTTATAACAGGGAACACTTCAAGGTCATGGTCAAGTGCCATATACACATTGGCAAGAGTCTGCGCTTCTATTCCCTGTGCCGCATCCACTACAAGTATTGCTCCGTCACAGGCCGCAAGTGATCTTGATACCTCATAGTTGAAGTCTACATGCCCCGGAGTATCTATCAAGTTGAATATATATTCATTTCCGTCATTTGCCTTATAGACAGTCCTTACCGCCTGACTTTTTATAGTGATGCCTCTCTCACGCTCCAAGTCCATATTGTCAAGAACCTGAGCCTGCATCTCCCTGCTGGTCAACAGTCCGGTCTTTTCTATAATCCTGTCTGCAAGAGTAGACTTACCATGGTCTATATGTGCAATAATACAAAAATTTCTAATCTTACTTTGGTCAACAGTCATCTTTTCTTCCTATCATTTAAATGTTGAATAATAATGCTTATAATAACATTTTTTCCGGATTCTTACAATAATAGAGGATTAGGAGGCAGGTCATATATTCAACATCAAATCCAGATATAATTTACAGGAATCAAATAATTGACAAAGCTTTACATATTCATTTTCCCTATGCACCACAGACAAATCCCCGGGACCTATGATTACAGGTATCAGATTGTTTTTTATAAGCATACTGGCATCTGTAGAGCCTGTGAATGTATCAAAAACAGGATTTATATCAAGCTTTTTCAGTGATGACATAATACCCTGTATAAATTCATCCTCTTTTTTTGTATGCCATGAGGTTCTCATATCCTCTATCTCATAGGTGGCGTCAAAATGCGGATTCTCAGATTTTATTTCCTGTATAAGCTCTTCAAGTTTTTCCCATATCTTAGCCGGCTCATGTCCCACCTGAAGTCTTGCATCTACAGTAAATACGCATCTGTCAGGTACTACCTGCGGCTCCACCCCGGCATTTATGGCAAGTGTACGCCAAAATGTGTCCGGATACTCCTTAAACTCTGTATGCTTTATCTTTTCAATCAGCTTTATTGCAAGATATATCGCATTTTCTCCCACACCTTTTTGTGAACCGTGAGCAGTCATTCCATGCACACAAATATCCGCCCATGTTCTTCCCTTTTGCTCATTGCATATTTTCATATCTGTAGGCTCACATACTATAAGATATTTTGCATTTTTAAACGCCTCATTATCCTGCAATGCCTTGGAACCCTTCATAAGATTTTCCTCATCAATGGTGGCGGCAAGTATTATATCTCTTTTGGGAGTAATATTATTTCTTTTCAGCAGTATCATTGAATAAATCGCAGATATAAGTCCGCTTTTCATATCTGCACTTCCTCTTCCATATAATTTACCGTCCTTTATAGTTGAGGTAAATGGCGGAGTATTCCATCTTTTCATCTCATCATCCGATACCGGAACAACATCCATATGTCCGGTAAATACCAAGGCATCCTTATCCCGACTTCCCCTTATTTTTGCTATAATATCATATCTGCCTTCTTCCACAGGCACTGACACATATTCTATACCGTTTTGCTTTAGCAGACTTTCCACATATTCACACATAGGCTTTTCATTTCCCTTAGGATTTGTGCTTTTTATATCTACCGCCTTTGAAAATATGTCCACCAACTCATCTTCATCTATCAAATCAAAAATATCCTGCATAATATCTCCATTCCGCCATCTCATTGGCTTAAAAACTTATTCTTTTAATTCATCTATATTTTTATTATAAAAATTAAAATATATTCCCTTTTTACTCAGTAACTCCTCATGTGTACCGGACTCTTCTATGCCGTTTTCAGTAAGTACCAATATTTTATCGGCATTTCTTATGGTTGAGAGTCTGTGTGCTATGGTGATTGTAGTTCTTCCCTCACTTAATGTTTCAAGAGACTGCTGCACTATAGCCTCAGAATTATTATCAAGTGCCGATGTCGCCTCATCAAGTATCAGTATCGGAGGATTTTTAAGAAATACTCTTGCTATACTGATTCTTTGCTTTTGACCTCCTGAAAGCTTGGTGCCTCTCTCACCTATATATGTATCAAACTTATCACTAAGTTCCATAATAAAATTATAGGCACCTGCCATCTTTGCAGCCCTTTTAACCTCTTCAAAGCTTGCATCCTTTTTTCCGTACACGATATTTTCATATACAGTACCGGAGAATAAATATACTTCCTGTTGGACTATACCGATATTATCTCTTAGCGACTTTTGCTTAATATCACGAATATCCCTGCCGTCTATCAGTATCTCGCCTCCGCTGACCTCATAAAATCTGGGGATAAGATTGGATATTGTGGTTTTACCGACTCCTGATGAACCTACCAGAGCAATATTTTCTCCATTATTTATATTAAAGCTTATATTATCAAGTATCTTTACATCACTTTGAGGATATGAAAAGCTTACATTCTTAAACTCAATATCACCCTGTACATCCTTTAGTATAACGGCATCTTCCCTATCAATTATATCGTTTTTTACATCCATTATCTCGATATATCTTTCAATACCCGTCATTCCTCTTTGGAACTGCTCCATAAAATCAACAATTCTTTTTACAGTATTTAAAAGCATATTGATATAAAGAGTGTATAAAAACATATCGCCGGCATTTATAACTCCTATTTTCATATAATGACTGCCAAGTACAATCACCGTCAAATACATGATACCGTCAAAAATCCTGTAGACCACCTGCAAATTTGCCATATGCTTGTAAAACACTTTTTTAATATCCAAAAATTTCAAGTTTTCCCTGTGAAACTTTTCCACTTCCAAATCCTCATTTGCAAAAGACTTAACCACCTTTGCACCAAGTATATTATTCTCAATACCTGAATTTATATCACCGACATGATTTCTTTGCTCTTTTTGTGCCGCTCTCATCTTTTTATTGGCAGAAGACATAAAAATCACCATAATCGGTATCATCATAAATATAATCAAGGTCAGAACAATATTTATATTTATAAGTATCACAAATGAAATAACAAATTTTACAAATGCAATAAAAAACTCTTCCGGGCAATGATGTGAAAACTCCGTAACTTCAAACAAATCCGTGGTTATACGGGATAAAATCTGACCGGATTTATTGGTGTTATAATATGAATACGGAAGTTGTTGAATATGAGAAAAAATATCATATCTCATATCCGTCTCTATCTTGGCTCCCATAACATGTCCGATATTTTGCATATAGTAATTGGCTATGGTATCTATTATACAAAGCAATATAAATATTGCTCCAAGTGTTATTATAAGTTTTAGAGTAAGCAGCTCTATATTTTGTCTTGCAGTATTTGTCAGATATCTCAGTATTATCGGCAGTACCAAATCACACATTGTAGAAAATCCGGCACATATCAAATCAAGTATAAGTGTAGGATAATATTTGCTGTAATAAGGCAAAAACCTCTTAAGCAAATACGAATTAGTATAAGTTTTTGACATAGAAATCTCCTTTTT
>CAUQKD010000193.1:0-4852 GCA_963518365.1 uncultured Lachnoanaerobaculum sp.
CAAACCTGTATTTGAGACAAAAAAAAATATAGTATTGGACTGGTCTCAGATAAGAAGTGATGCGGAAGAACAGTTCAACGATAAGACTTTGTATCCTATGAGTGACTATATTGATATGGCATTTAAGGAAAATGAGAATAAAGTGTTGCTTATCTGGTCTTTGTCGGACGATATAAGTGATGATGAGGCGCTTGCATACGGCAATGAATATATCAGAGCAATCAATGACTATGCGGCTACTCAGGATTTCTCAATAAAGAAGTCAAGTGAAACTTCCTACGGAGGACTTTTTGATAAGTATGACCTTGAAATCCAGCTTTTCAGAGCGGACGATATAATGGAAGATTCAAAATATATTGTGAATCAGGTTATAAAGGCAGGGACTGATACTAACTTACAACTACAAAACAGTAAAAAGGGGGATAAATGAAACTTCTAAAGAAAATTTTGTTAACTTCACTTTGTTCGGCAATGATTGTAAATACCGGTATGACATCTTTTGCAGGTGTTATAGGTAAAAGCTCAAACAACTATCCTAAGGTAGTGATGGGCGAGACTGCAACCAAGGCTAATGACGGAACTTATTTAAACGGTGCGGAGATTCATATATTAAACTCGGCAACAAAGAGCCAGATGATGAGCTATGTCATAAAGACCAAGAACGGCAAGTTGATAGTTGTGGACGGAGGACTTCCACAGGATGAACCGCATCTTGTAGAGACTATAAAGAGCTATGGCGGTGAGGTAAGCGCATGGATTTTATCACATCCTCACAGTGACCACGGCGGCGCTTTTACAAAGCTTGCAGAAAACGGCTTTGAAGGTATCAAAATCGACAATTTCTACTACAATATCAGAGAGCAGGCTTGGTATGACAAGTACGAAAAGTATAGAGCCGATATGGTAAATACTATAAGAAACTCAATAGCAAAATTACCTGCAGGTGTATCACATATTACAAGCAAGGGTGAGGTTTATTATGTAGACGGAGTTTCAATCCATATACTTAACAATCCTTATTGGATTGAGTCAAACTCTATCAACAACTCATCAATAGCATTCAGACTTGACTTTGACAACGGTACAAGAGTATTGTTCTTAGGAGATATGGGACCTGCAGCAGGTGAGAGACTGAAGGCAGATGTTCCGGCAACAGATTTGAAGGCCGATATCGTGCAGATGGCTCACCACGGTCAGTACGGTGTGAACAAGGATGTATATGAGATAATTGCTCCGAAGGTTGCTATGTGGAACACTCCTGAGTGGCTTTGGGACAATGACGGCGGTTCAGGTTACAATACAGGCAGCTATAAAACACTTGAGGTAAGATCTTGGATGGATGAAATCGGTGCAAAGACCAATTATGTTATCAAAGACGGCGATCAGACAGTGAAATAATTTAATCAAAATGATTTAATATTGAAATTAACCCGATATCAAAATTGATGATTCAATGGAGGTATCGGGTTTTTGATAAGGAGATGTTTATGGTAAAGAAAATAGGAATAGTCAGCTTATCAAGCGGTATTTTAGGGGAAAGCTTTATAAAGCATGAACTTAAAATAGGTGTGGAAAGATTAAATAAATACGGTATAGAGGTTGAATTTTTGCCTAATGCACTCAAAGGTGTGGACTTTATAAAAGAACATCCGGAGAGCAGAGCTAAAGACTTGATAGAAGCGTTTAAGGACGACTCTATTGATATGATTTTATGTGCAATAGGAGGAGTAGATACATATAAGCTTTTGCCATATCTGTTTGAAAACAATAAGCTTGAGAAGTCCATTAAACAAAAAATATTCTTAGGTTTTTCAGATACCACCAAAAATCATTTTATGCTAAATAAAGTGGGAATAAAAACATTCTACGGTCAGGCATTTTTACCTGATATATGTGAGCTCTCAAATGATATGTTGCCATATACAAAAAAATACTTTGAGGAGCTTATCAAAACAGGCAAAATAAAAGAAATACGTCCAAGTGAGTTTTGGTATAAGGAAAGAGAAGACTTCAGTGAGAATTCTATCGGAGTTGATATGGAAAAATATAAAAATACCGGATTTGAATTACTTAGCGGCAAGCCGGTATTTAAAGGTGAGATTTTGGGCGGTTGTATCGATTCAATCTATGATATATTTGATAATTCAAGATTTGAAGATACGGTATCTCTTTGTAAAAAATATGATTTATTCCCAAGTCTTAAGGAGTGGGAGAATAAAATTTTATTATTGGAGACAAGTGAGAATAAACCTGAACCGAAACTATATAGAAAAATGATCGGAGCTTTAAAAGATTATGGAATATTTGATGTGCTCTCAGGTGTTTTAGTCGGCAAGCCTCAAGATGAGGTATACTATAAGGAGTATAAGCAAATTTTAATTGAGGAAATCGGAGATAAAGACTTATCTGTTGTCTATAATATAAATGTGGGCCATGCAACACCAAGGTGCATTATTCCTTTCGGAGTTGAAGCCGAGGTAAATGTAGATAAGCAGGTGATTGTTTTTGATAATTGATTCTTTTTTTTAGCCGTCAAAACAGAAATGATTTTTAGTGTATAGAGGTAAGTAAGTTGAGATACATACTTTTATTGCGTGGTATAAATGTTGGTGGAAAGAATAAAGTCTCTATGAGTGAATTGAAAGTTTTGTTAACTGAATTGGGATTTGAGGATGTTGATTCTTATATTAACAGCGGGAATTTATTTTTTAGCAGTGGGGAAATCTATGAAAGTTGTATCTCTAAGATAAAACATTTATTGAAAACGAACTTTGACTTTTCAATCCCTTTTACTTTAATAAGTAAAGAAGAGTACTTGAAAGAGAAGGAGAGCCTTCCTGAATGGTGGTATCAAAAAATGGCAAGAAGAGACGTTTTATTCTTTTCCTATGATTTGGATAGAAGTAAAATATTAGACTTTATAGACAAATCCACATTTTATAATGAAATAGTTTATATTGGGGAAAATGCTGTATTTTGGGGGAAATATGATGAATCGGAATATATGAAAACAATATACCACAAAAAGCTTATAAAACAGGAATTTTATAAGCAGGTAACAATAAGGAATGGAAATACATTTGAAAAGGTAGCAGAGATCCTTGAGAGGGGAAAATAAAATAGGATTTATTGAGTCGGAGTGTAATATATGAAAAAACTTTTTTTGTTAGATATAAAAAAACTTGATGAAAATTTAGAAGGTATAGACAGACCTGTTGAAAAAGTACTTAAAAGGTATGAGCTGAATATCGGTGATTATGAAACGTGCGAATTTTCTGAAGCAATTTTTATTAGGTTGGGATGGAGTAATAAATATAAGGATACTATATTTTCATTTAGAACTATTTTCTGTAAAATAATTGAAATTTATTCTTGGGATATAGAACTTAAATTTAAAAATGGGCAAAGAATAAAGTATTATTTCAGAAATAACACTTTAGAATATGAGATAGACGGTAAATGGAAGCCTAAATACTCATACACAAAGGCAAAATTATACAATAAAGCTATTTATGATGAAAAATGTAAATTGAAGGAACTATTATTTGATGAAATAAAAAAGAAAGACATTTATAAAAAGCTGGAAGAGGTAGCAAAACTATTGGATTCTTTGTCAAATTTCACACCACATCCCGGTTATCCATTTAATCAAGCTAAAGGTTGTTTATCAGGTTTAGCTGACAGCTTGAACTTAATGATTGATAAAGTACAAGCGTGTATTTATGCTGGAGATGGATTGAAATATGGTAATAAAAAGAATGAAATAATAGAATTAGAAAAGTTAAAAATATGGAAAAAATGGTTTATAGATAATCGGTCTGTATATTGCTTGGATGAATTGTATAGTATTGACAATGAAGAAATAAAAGGGGGAAAATTTTTTACAGGACAATCTCTAAGCAAGCCACTACCGAAAGATGAAAAAGAGATGGATGAGTATTTGGATAGTATTATTGTTTTTTTATTAAAGAGAGCTGAAATGATGGATAAATCCCTTCACTAATTTAGGATTTAACATATAAGACATAAGATAGTTTTAGACGAAGTATATTTATTATAGAAGTATGGATAGTAAAGATTTAAGATATTTTAGAGAAAAGCTTGATTCGATAGATTGGAATGGGAACTTTGAAAAGGCTGAAAAAGAAAATTATGAAGTTTTGGACAGCTTATGTGAATTTATAGAATCTGAATTTGGAGAAAATAAGAGCCAAGAAATGATATCAAAAGCCCTATTACTCCTTGCAGGGAATGTCGGATGTGCAGAGGATTTTGAAAGATACGAAGAAAATTTTGTGATTAGACTTGAAAAAGAAGGTAAACTTACAAAAGAGTTGGCAGAGTTATTTTACAATAATACGAACAGAAGGCAAGGATAGTGATATATAATTTATGAAGAAGGGATTGAGGATGAAGATAGCAGTCAGTGCCTGTTTGCTTGGAGAAAATTGTAAATATAATGGTGGGAATTTATTTGAAAAGACAGCTAAGATTATTGAGAAGGGAAGATAAATGGACAATATAATTATAAAAGAAGCATCTCCTGAGGATGCTTTGGCGAGAATAGAATATTCAAAGAAGATAGGGGCAGAAACAGATAATCTTTCATTTGGAGCGGAGGGCTTTCCGATTTCTGTTGAAGGAGAGGCGGAATATATTGGTTCTGTCTTGAAAGATGAGAGGTCATGTTCATTTTTTGCATGGAGAGATGGTAGAATCATTGGAGATGTAAGCCTAAGCGGATTGCCAAGGAGAATGAATCACAGAGCTGAACTTGGGCTGACGGTTTTGAAATCTGAATGGAATAAAGGTCTTGGAAGCAGACTGCTTAAAATGGCGATAGAGTATGCCA
>CAUQKD010000194.1:0-4840 GCA_963518365.1 uncultured Lachnoanaerobaculum sp.
CATCTGTACATACATATAGATTGTCCGATACGGACTTAAGCTCATCCTCAAGTATTACAAAGTCCTTACTCTTTGCACCCTGTACAACATCAGCCTTAATGCCTCTTTCATGTAACCACTTAACCTGCGGATATACAGGAGCTGTTCCAAGACCGCCGGCTACAAAAAGAATCTTCTTTTTCTTAAGTTCTTCTATGTCCTCCGATATAAGATCACTTGCATTTCCAAGCGGTCCTACAAAGTCCATGAACTCATCACCTTCCTTTAAGTCGTCTGCTATCAGTCTGGTTGAGCCGCCAATAACCTGAATAACGATTGTAACAGTTCCGGCTTCTCTGTCATAGTCACAGACAGACAAAGGGATTCTCTCACCCTGCTCATCCTGTTTTACAATAACGAATTCGCCGGGAAGACATTTTGATGCCACTCTCTTAGCCAAAACATCAAAAAGATAAATATTTTCAGCTAATTGTCTTTTTTTAACAATAGGAAACATATTGCTTATTCCTCCAAATAGATAAAATCTCATGTCTATAGTAACATAAAAAAAAGAAAAAACCAACCCTATTCAGAGCAATATATCAGAATACTTCGTTAATTTTTTGTTTATTTTGAAAAACAATCGTCTTTATCCGCTATCTGTTCATTTCAGATCTATAGCCGTCTGTCATATTGTGGTCCGCAATAATATTATCTATATCGTTAAGATTTGAGGAAGGAACATCACCCGGTATTGTATTTTTTACTGCGGAATATGCATTTCCATATACTATAGCCTTCTTACAATCCAGTCTGTAATGTAAAAGTCCGTAAAGCGCACCTGCAATATATGCGTCGCCGCTTCCTATTCTGTCCACAACATCAATTGACTTATACGGTTCTTCGGTATAGAACTCATCCTGATATGCATTGTATATTACAGACCCGAAATCATGTACCTTAGGAGAATGTACCACCCTCTGTGTGGATGCCACTATTGATATAGGATATTCTTCCGTAAATGATTTCATAATATCTTTCAGATCTCCGCTTTTATCAAATGTAAGTCTGGCGGTATCCTCCGAGCAAAAGAAAATATCTACAAAAGGAAGTATCCTCTCTATAGTCTGTCTTGCTTCATCTCCTGTCCAAAGATTTGCTCTGAAGTTTACGTCAAATGATATAATGGATCCGTTTTCTTTGAATTTTTTTATCATTTCTATGGCTGTTTCTCTTGAATTTTTACAAAGTGCCAATGTGATACCTGTGGTATGAAAACAGGTTGTAGACTTATACATATCATCCTTAAACTCATTTATATTTATATTTTCAAAACATGAGTTCTTTCTGTCATAGATAACATTAGGTTTTCTTGGATACGCTCCGTGCTCATAAAAATATATTCCGACTCTTGCATCTTTACCGTTATCATAGATTATATAGTCGTCGCTTATACCGTAGGATCTGATTGTATTCTTTATATAAGCTCCCATCTCATGTGAAGGTAACTTCGTTATCACACCTGTCTTAAGTCCTAAGAGCGAAGCTCCCACTGCAACATTAAGTTCCGCTCCGCCTACCTGTCTTATAAGAGTTTCTCCTCTTACCAGTCTGTCATCTCTTACCGGTGAAAGCCTTAAAAGCGCCTGACCGAAAGTCAACAAATCAAATTTCTTATCCATCTTTTTTGCCTCTCAAAAATATTTATTGTATTAGACCCTTGTGTAGCTAAAGCCTATTTACTTTCTCTTATATAATCTGAATGTATACGGTATATCAAAATATGTCTCTTCTTCAGTCTCAAGAACAAGACCCCATTCATTACTCATATCCAAATTTAAAAAATGCCTGTCAGCCTCATATTCATAGTCGATGTATGTAATATGAGCAATGTCACAATAGGGCAAGAAATCATTATAAACGCTTTCTCCGCCTATCACAAAAACATCACCGTCTTTTATATTGTTTTTCTTTAAGTAATCCATGCAGGCATCTACACTGTTTAAAACAGTAGCACCTTTTATAGAAAGAGACTTATCTCTTGACAGTACTATATTCTCTCTTCCTACAAGCGGCTGTGCGCCGGGAAGTGATAACAATGTACTATGTCCCATTATTATCACCTTTCCTGTGGTCTCTTCTCTGAAAAGTTTTTTATCTCTGGGTATTGATACCAAAAGTTTTCCCTTGTTACCGATACTCCATTTTTTATCTACCGCAACTATTATATTCATCTCAATCCTCAGCTATAATGATTTCATTTGCATACGGTAATGTCTTTATCCAATCACAAAAGCTCCTCCACTCGTCAAGCTTGTGATTTTTTCTTGACCTGTATATATTCACTAAAGTCTCATAGTTAAGTGTACAGGTCCTCATCTGATTATAGCTTGAAGGAAGCAGCTGTATCAGCTCATACCAAAGTGCCTTATCCTTAGTCTCCACATATGAAAGTCTTATCTTCTCAAGTTCATCTATAAGATTTTTTAAAATATTAAGACCGTTTTCCCCAAGATGATCATGTGAAAAATCATTAAGTTCAAAAGGTTTCGAATGAATCTTATGCATTGTGGAAGTGGAGTTTGCTACCGTTGCAACCTTATAGGTGTCATATTCTTTCCACCAGTACATAGGAGCAGTGATATCTATAGAGACCATTATCTGTCTTAAATACTTTCTGTGGTCGCTTGTTCCGGCATTTCTAAGCCTTTTTGCAAGTGAAAGGTCGTTCTCGCCCAAAATATAATTACCTTTTTCATCATAGTGACTGTCGGACCTTTCCCATGAGTTCATAGGATTTCTTGCTCCCCTCATGGCGTTTTCAAAATTCATCACATAACACTCTTTAAAATCTATCATTCCATCTCCCAATTCTCTTTAATTCGGTATAAATATTGTAACCTCTCTCAAGCATCATCCTCTCATTTGAAAACTTTAAAAGATGAAAGGACTCATGGTATTTATAATAACCCGAATCCACAAAATACTCTTCTCTTTGCGGCCTTGAAAAATAGCTGTCCGCCTTCATCAAAAACCAGTGTACTCTTTTATCAATCAAATCCGTACTCGTATTGAATGTATAATGGCTTGTTCCTATGAATTGTACTATTCGGGCCTTCGCTCCGGTCTCTTCATATACTTCTCTTAGTGCAGTCTGTTCAAATGTCTCACCATGCTCTACAGTCCCCTTTGGCAAAACCCATCCCTCATACTTATTTTTATAATTTTTAAATAAGGTCAATATCTTTCCATGATATATAACTACACCACCGCAGCTAGTTGCTTCTATCATTGCACACCTCCACTTTAGTGATAACTAAAAGAAGTATAAACCAATGATGCATTATAGTAAAGGACATATCACTCTATGCCCCTTTTGAGATGTCCTCTTGTAAAGTCATCTATATTTAAAACACTGACATTATTACAAAAAACATCTATATATTTTCTCAGCACATTCTTTGTTTCACCTGTATTTTCAGTAGTGAACCAAAGTCTTAGAATACTTGGCGATATCTTTTTTACTTCCTTTTCCATACCTAGGACTGATAAAGGCTTTGAGTTTAAAATAGTGTTGTAGCAAAAATCACAGTGAGTTTTCACCTGCATCTCACTGTTTTTTCTGTCCTTTAAAACAAGTATCTCTTTTTTATGGTCACAGCCTTTTGTCGTCTTCTTTAAGCACTGTGCGGATACCATCATAGGTATCTTTCCGTATGCAATCATCTCATTGCCGGGGTTATCAAGCCGTCTTATCT
Organism: uncultured Lachnoanaerobaculum sp.; assembly: GCA_963518365.1. Lineage (GTDB taxonomy): Bacteria > Bacillota > Clostridia > Lachnospirales > Lachnospiraceae > Lachnoanaerobaculum. Next base: position 3,738 of record CAUQKD010000194.1, read on the forward strand.
CCGACAAATTAAGCTCAAGCGGATATGTAAGCCTTTTTATATTAAACTTGTCATTATAAAAGTCTACGGTACCCTTATTGTAGGCATACACACTATAGTCAAGGATAATATTTGCATTATTGTCTATATTATCGTTAATATAAAAGATTTCTTCCAAGCTTCTAACTATAAAATTATCAAACTTAAGCTCTTTTATACTTTGTAAATGTTTGTTAAAAAATAACTTGGCCTCATCTCTGAAAATATGCGGCATATAAAGATTAAATGCGACACAAAACTCTCTTATCGACTTTATCTTATCATATAGTGAAGACTCCGCTATCAGCTCACTTTCCATACTTATTTCATCAAAGATAATTCCCTCACTCTTTGCAAAGTCGACTGCGGCATCTATTTGCTCCACGGTTTCACAAAGTATATTAAACTTTATTCCCGCCTTATTTTCGTCTTTTGGGCCGGAATGTGGATATATAAAGCCTGTATACTCAAGCACATCGCTGTCATCTCTTCTGTATCTGTCCAATATCTTTTGCCAGAGCTTATCAAGCGCTTCTCTTCTTAATTCATTTAAGGTCTTTACAGGGATAAATAAGCCCTCATCCATATCAATATAAAGACTTTCAAAATTAAATAAGGTATTACCTGTCTTTTTAAGCTGTTTTTCCACATCACCGACAGTACTTGCTCTGGTCTTTGCAAGCTGAGGAACCTCACCCGATACTTCTATAGATATACTGTTTACCTGCTCCTGCCTGCCATAAGCATCTCTCAGATTATTTACACTCACTTCAAAGTTTATAGGCATATCTTTTTTAATCTTTACCGCTCCCAAAACAGGCAGCACTTTCTTGCCCTCTACAAATGTCTTATCAAGGTATTCAAAGTAATCGACATTCACCTCTTTGTTTACAGGTTTTTCATGTACGGCAATCATATCCCTGCCGTTATGTTCCTTATAATAGCCTTCAGTCTGTCCGCCTCTGTCAAAAAGGTCAAGTAAAAGTTTTCTGTCTTTCTTATCTACCTTATAGCCTACTCTTTTCTTTAAATTATACAAATCAAGATACTTTCGCCATATACTTACAACTCCGGCTGTATACCTT
>CAUQKD010000195.1:0-4825 GCA_963518365.1 uncultured Lachnoanaerobaculum sp.
GTTAAAAGCTGCAGCTATCCTTTGGAAAGAAGTTAGAGCCTCAAAAAATGAAAAAGTTTATTCAAGGGAACTTCTAAAAAAATATAGAAATAAAATAGATAAGTACTTAAAGTAAATAAATCTGATTTTGGAAAGTTTAGCAAACTATAAATTTCTATAATATTAAACCTATAAAGTTTGTACAGGTACTGTCTGTATATCGGCATATGTAATATTAGGTAAGTCAAATTTTGGCTCATCTTTTTTAAAATAAATTATGATATAATATATCTGTAAATATGGAGGAATATTATGCTCAGAGTGTGGTTTGGTGATAGAGATAATGTAATATATAATACATCGGTATATTTTAGAAACAGATATAAAGACAGCTGGATTACAGATGCTTTTGCAAGAGCTGCTATTAAAGATATTGACCGATCGGAAGTTTTGGATGCAAATACTATTCAAAGCCCTGTTTTAGGGCAAATACCACCTGATAAATTATCCGGTGGTGTGAAGGCTTTGATATTGATGAAAAATGAACCGGGTAAGACATTTAATGCATCTAACTGTGGAGATAATTGTGCAAAATGGATACTAAAGCTTGGGAAAGAAAAAAATTTTACAATAGCTCTATATCATATAATGGACTTTGGAAAGGAAGATTTTGAGATTCGTATTCTAAATGATAAAAAACTCATTGTACATAATATGAGAGAATTTTTAGATGCAGCGGATAAATATATTAAGGAGAATTTATAGTAATGCGTGGGAAGAAAAGTATTAGTATAAGTAACCAAAGAAACGAGTATAAATTTATATTATATCGAAATATTACTATTCTTCGTGGAGATAGCGGCACCGGAAAAACCACATTATATGATATGATTAGAGATTACAATAATTTGGGAAAAGAAAGTGGGGTAAGGGTTAGTGGTTGTAAGGTCGTAACACTGGAAGGAAGAAATTGGGAAGACGAGCTTGATAAATTGAGTAAAGCTGTTGTAGTGATTGATGAAGGAAGCAAGTTTGTTTTTTCAAAGGAATTTGCAAGCAAGGTAAAGGGTTGCGATAATTATTTTCTAATAATAACAAGAAATTATCTTCCACAGTTGCCATATAGTGTTGATGAAATATATCGCATTAAGGGTAGAGGAAAGAAAAAAGAATTTGAGAGAGTGTATACCGATATTGATAAATTTTATGATAATCCGGACCCAAACAGATTTCCATTCAGGCCGGACATTATTATTACAGAAGACAGCAAGTCCGGATATGAGTTTTTCTTAGATACTGTAAAAAATACAAATATAAAATGTGAAGCAGCAGGAGGAAAGTCTAAAATTAAAGGACTTTTGAAGAAATATGAAAGTTTTAATGTCATTATTATTGCAGATGGTGCGGCTATTGGAAGTGAGGTTGATAGTCTTGTAAAAGAACAGGAACTTAGTTATGGTAAGTTGGCATTATTTTTACCGAAGTCTTTTGAATGGCTAATTTTAAAAACTGACGAATTTGAAAACTATGCCGGAATAACTGAAACTTATAATTATGCTGATAGTGTAGAATATGAGAGTTGGGAACAGTATTTTACAGATTTTTTGATTAAATTAACTAAGGGTAATAGATATAAGGAATATAGTAAAAGAAAATTATCTTCATTCTATATGCAGCCGTATATGAAGAAGAAAATAATGATGCAGATTCCGCATATGAAAGTGTAGGATTTATAATTATGAAGAGAAATAAATTTTATTTACTGCTTACTGTGATTATTTGTATATGCTGTGGTTGTAAGAGTAAAAATATGAATACCGTCACAAAAGAGGAAGCAGAAAGTACAATTGTTAAAAATAGTAATGATACAAAAACAAATGATAATGAGAGCATGGAAGAAAGCACTGAGGAAAGTGCTGTGAAACTTTCAGATTTTATAAATCCTGAGGGCAATACACTTTTTACCCGTTTTATTACTCCAAAGGGATATAAAAGGGTGGATGTGCCTGAGGGAAGTTTTGCTCATTTTATAGGCAATTATAATTTGGAACCTGACGGTACTCCGGTATATTATTTTGATAAAAGAGAAAAGGCAGGAAACGGTCACGTGGCGGTATTTTCCATGGAAGTGGCAGAGGAGGATTTGCAGCAATGTGCAGACAGTATTATGAGAATATATGCCGAATATTTGTATAAGACAGGAGAGCAGGATAAAATAAGCTTTACATTTGTAGACGGCTTTGTATGTGATTTTAAGCACTGGAGACAGGGGTATAGAGTAAAGTTTTCAAATGATAAGCCGTACTGGGAGCAAAGTGCAAACCCTGACAGCGGTGAGGAAACATTTAAAAAGTATCTTCGCATTGTATTTGCCTATTCATCCACATTGTCTATGGAAAAAGAGTCAAGAACTGTAGATATTTCTGAAATTCAGGTGGGGGATATTTTTATAAAGGGAGGAAGTCCCGGACATGTGGTAATGGTGGCTGATATCTGTGAAAATGAAGCCGGGGAAAAGGCATTTTTATTGGCACAGGGATTTATGCCGGCACAAAGTTTTCATATAATTAAAAATCCCGCCCACAGTGAGGACCCGTGGTATTATGAAGGTGAGATAAAATATCCTTTCAGAACACAGAATTATACCTTTGATGAGGGAAGTTTAAAAAGGCTTGATTATTTGCAATAAATATAGGTGTCAGTTATTGACACCTAACTTAAAAGGGGATAAAATGATAACAAAGTTATCGGAAAGGTAAAAGTATGTCAAACGGAGCATATGATATCACACATAAAAAGATATTAGAAAGCGGAAAGGAACTTTTTTTAAAAAAAGGTTATGAAAGAACCAATCTCAGGGAGCTTTGTAAGAAGGCAGGAGTTACTACAGGTGCATTTTACAGGCATTTTGAGGACAAGTCTTCCATCTTTCGCGAACTTGTAGATGATGTGGCAACCGGTCTTTTATCCGGATTTGATAGAGCTGAAGATAAATGCTTTGATAATATAGATACGGGAAATACGGATGAAATCTGGAATATTTCTTCGGATGCTATCAGAGAATTTATACACTATATTTATATGCATTTCGATATATTTAAGCTTATAATTTGCTGCTCGGACGGAACGGAATATAATAACTATATTGACCGCATTGTTGAGCGTGAATTAAACAGTATGTATCGTATGTATGAAACACTGGATAAAAAAAGGATTTCTTATAATCGTGTTGCAAAGAATGAGTTACATATGATTATACATGCATATTATGCCTGTATTTTTGAAACGGTTTTACATGATTTCAGTAAAGAAACAGCACTGGATTCTGTTCAAAGTCTGTCGAGTTTTTTTACAGCAGGATGGAGGAAACTGCTTCAAATCTAGGATTGTCACAGTATGTGGCATATTTTTAACTTAAAGATAACTAAGTGTGCAATCTAAGTTATCATAAATTAGATAAATAAATTCTAGGAGGAATTTGTATGAAAAGTGACAGTTTAAAGACAAAAGATTTGATTCATGTAGGTGTGTATACAGCAATTTATATTGTGGTATTTTTTACAGTGGGAATGATTAATGCAATCCCATTCCTTTATCCTTTGCTGTTTATTTTGGTTCCGCTTATTACAGGAATACCTTTTATGCTATTTTTGACTAAAGTGGAAAAGTTCGGAATGGTAAGTATTATGGCGGTTATTATCGGTATATTTTGGTATATTATGGGATATACATGGATTCCGACTGTAAGCTTTATTGTGTTGGGACTTATTTCCGACTTTGTTATGAAAGCGGGAAAATATAAAAAGTTCAGCATGAATATTCTTGGATTTGTAATTTTTTCTTGCAGTATGCTGGGGCTTCCTGCACCGATGTGGCTGATGACAGAGACTTATATGGCAGGTGTTCGTGAAGCTATGGGTGAGAAATATGTAATGGAAGTAACAAAATTTATGCCGCCATGGATGGGGTTTGTGGCATTGGTTTGTATTATTATTTCTTCAATTCTTGGGGCATTTATTGGCAGAAGAATGTTAAAAAAGCATTTTGAGAGAGCGGGAATTGCATAGTATGGAAGAAAATATAATTTACAGGTCACCAAAACATAGGGGATTATACCTTGATCCTCGTACTAAAGTACTTGTTATGCTTGTACTTGCAACTTTGATTTTTTTCGTTCATAAGAATCTTATATTGAATTCAATACTTGTATTTATTCCTATTTTTTTGTTGATTTCAGATAAGAGATATCGTCCGGCTTTTGTTTACGGAGGTTTATTTGTAATTGCAATCTTTGTAAAAATATATGGAGGAAAGTTTGAATTCCCATATCTGATTTCTATGATTTTGGGACTTATTGTAGAACTTATTTTTAGATTTTTCCCTGTATTTATGTTCGGCTATTACATTATAAAATCAACAAAGCCGAATGAGTTTATATCCGCAATGAATTTGTGGCATGTTCCGGAGGTATTTATTATTCCTGTTTCGGTTGTTTTTAGATTTGTTCCGACCTTGGCAGAGGAGAATAAGTCCATCAGTAATGCAATGAGGATGAGAGAGATAAGATTTGGAACTAAGAAATTTTGGAAAAACCCGTCAATGATTTTGGAATATAGATTGGTTCCACTTATGATGTCTGTTGCAAAGATAGGCGAGGAACTTTCAGCGGCGGCACTTTCAAGAGGACTTGGAGGTCTGAAAAAAAGAACCTGCATGGTTGAGCTGAGATTTGGAATATGGGATGTATATATGGCTATTCTCATATTTGCTTTAGTTATATGGACAATAATAGGGAGAATATAAATAGTATGGTTGTACTTGAAAATGTATCTTTTTCTTATAATAC
>CAUQKD010000196.1:0-4825 GCA_963518365.1 uncultured Lachnoanaerobaculum sp.
GAATATAAATGCTATTATATACTTGAGTTTTGAAAACCTCCTTTTTTTAGGTTTTTCATTTACATTGGTTTCATCTGCCATAGATAATCCTCACTTTCACTTGTACAAGCAATCTTTGACTAGAATAGCAGACTTAAAATAAAACTTCAAGTTAAAATTTGCATAATAGTAATATAAGAAAATAAAGGAGTTGTTATGATAGAAAAAGCGGTGAAATTTGCTACAAAGGCACATGAAGGCCAGTTTAGAAAAGGAACTGAAATACCTTATATCACACACCCGCTTGAGGTATGTTCGATAGTATCACTGATGACCGATGACATAGATGTAAGATGTGCGGCTCTGCTTCATGATACCGTGGAGGATACGTCTGTGACTGTTGAAGATATTAGAGAGAATTTCGGCAAAAGAGTGGCAGCTCTTGTAAGTAAGGAATCGGAAGATAAGTCAAAGTCATGGATTGAGAGAAAGACACATACATTGGAGCATTTGAAAAAAGAATGTATTGAGGTCAAAATGATAACCTTGGGAGATAAGCTGTCAAATATGAGAGCCTCCGCCAGATATTTCTTGGCTTTCGGAGACGAATTTTTATTAAAGTTCAATGAAAAGGACAAGGTAAAGCAGGGGATGTACTATTTCGGCATACTGGATTCTATAAAAGAGTTGAAGGACTGCGGGTTTTATAAGGAGTATGAGAAACTCTGTAATTTTGTATTTGGAGATGTGAAAGAGAAGATATGAGAGACGGTTTTGTAAGAGTTGCAAGTGTAACACCCGATATCAGAGTATGTGATGTAACATATAATAAGGAAAATATAAAAAAGGCGATTGAAAAAGAATGGGAACAAAAAAGTAAAATCATAGTGTTTCCTGAGCTTTGCCTTACAGGATATACCTGCAATGACTTATTTTTTCAAGATATACTGATTAGTGAAGCAAAGAAAGCTTTAAAAGAGATTATAGAGTTTACATCAGGTCATAAGTCTGTTGTATTTATCGGGCTGCCGCTTGATTTTAAGGGAAAGCTTTACAATGTGGTTGCGGCAATATCCGACGGTGTGCTTTTAGGTTTTATAAACAAGCTGAATTTACCGAACTACGGCGAGTTCTATGAGGAGAGATACTTTAACAGAGGTTTTGAGGAGCCTGTATGGGTAGATTTTTTTGACAATGTGGTGCCTATGGGAGCAAATATACTCTTTGAGTGTACCAACTTTCAGGGGCTTACAATCGCAGGTGAAATCTGTGAGGACCTTTGGGTAGCCAATCCTCCAAGTGTATCTCATGCACTTGCAGGTGCAAATGTTATTATAAACGCTTCGGCATCAAACGATATAGTAGGTAAGAAGGCTTACAGAGATCTGCTAATAAGCAATCAGTCAAAGAAACTTATATGCGGCTATATCTATGCCAATGCAGGTGAGGGCGAGTCCACACAGGATCTTGTATTCGGAGGTCAGGGCATTATTGCCGAAAACGGTAAGATATTGGCGGAAAGCAACAGATTCAAAAATGAAGCTGTGAGAATTGAGATAGATATTAACAGGTTGAATTTGGAGAGAAGAAAGCAGACCACATTTAAGACCTGTGATGATGAGGGGTATTTTAAGGCCGAGTTTGAACTTGAGACGGAAGAACTTGAACTTAAAAGAAGCTTTGACCCTAAGCCTTTTGTACCGGACGATCCTACAAAGAGGAGTGAAAGATGTGAGGAAATACTTACAATACAGGCACTCGGACTGAAGAAGAGATTGGTTCACACAGGTATAAAAAATGTGGTACTGGGTATTTCGGGAGGTCTTGACTCCACGTTGGCGCTTTTGGTATGTGTAAAGACATTTGAGATGTTGGGGCTTGATAAGAGCGGAATAAAGGCGGTGACTATGCCGGGCTTCGGAACTACGGACAGGACATATAACAATGCCTGTGAACTTACAAAGAGCTTAGGTGCAAGTCTTGAAGAGATTTCAATTGTAGAGTCGATAAAGAGGCATTTTATTGATATAAAGCATGATATAAATGTGAAGGATGTCACATATGAGAATGCACAGGCAAGAGAGAGAACTCAGATTTTGATGGATATTGCAAACAGGGATAACGGACTTGTCGTAGGAACGGGAGATTTGTCTGAACTGGTACTTGGTTGGGCTACATATAATGGAGACCATATGTCGATGTACGGCGTGAACGCTTCCATACCGAAGACATTGGTAAGACATCTGGTAAATTACTATGCCGATACTCTAAGCAATAAAAAGATTGCAGATATCTTATATGATATTTTGGATACACCTGTATCCCCTGAGCTTTTGCCGCCTGAAAACGGTGAGATAGCACAAAAGACCGAGGATTTGGTGGGACCTTATGAGCTGCATGATTTCTTTTTATACAATGTATTAAGATTCGGATTTATGCCGTCAAAGATATACAGAATGGCAAAAGCGGCATTTGATAAAGAGTATGAGGACGCGACCGTACTTAAGTGGCTTAAGGTGTTTTATAAGAGATTCTTTGCACAACAGTTTAAGAGGTCAACTCTGCCTGACGGACCTAAGGTTGGAAGTATAGCCGTATCTCCGAGAGGCGACTTAAGGATGCCTAGCGATGCAAGCAGATACCTTTGGGAGCAGGATTTGGAGAATATAAAATGATTACTTCCACATCCAACAAAAAGATAAAAGAGCTTGTGGCAATGGTCAAAAAAAGCGGTGCCGGAAAGAAAAAGAATGCCTACATTATAGAAGGAATCAGGATGTTTAGCGAACTGAAAGCTGAAGAGATACTCGAGGTTTTTGTCAGCGAAAGCTTTGAAAATGAAAATAAAAGCTTACTGAAAAATATTTTTCCGGAGTATGAGACTGTAAGTGACAGAGTATTTGACTCAATATCCGATACAAAGACACCGCAGGGTGTTTTGGCGGTTGCAAAAAGAAAAGAGTATACACTTGAGAGTATACTAAAAAATGCTGGAAGACCGTTTAGTTTGTTGATACTTGACGGCTTACAAGACCCCGGCAATCTGGGGACTTTGGTCAGAGCCGGAGAAGGTGCCGGAATAAGCGGCATTATTATGAGTGAAAATACTGTGGATATTTACAATCCTAAGGTGATACGCTCTACAATGGGCTCAATATTCAGAGTGCCCTTTATATATGTAAAGGATTTGAAGGAAGTTATAGGTAAGCTTAATTCAAAAGGTATTGCAGTATACGCAAGCAGCCTTGAAGGCGCCATAGAATATGACAGGCCTGATTATAAAAAAGATACCGCCTTTATAATAGGAAATGAAGCGGCGGGAATATCAAAAGAGATACTTGATATAACGGATAAAAAGATAAAAATACCTATGCTTGGTGAGGTGGAATCGCTGAATGCCGCGGTAGCCGGAAGTATACTTATGTATGAGGCTGCAAGGCAGAGAAGATTATAATATAAATATTGCATATTTATACACATAAGCGTATAATAATAGATATCACGATTTAAGAGAGGTATTTATATGAATTTATTTGGAAGAAATTTTCTCACATTGAAAGATTATACAAGAGAAGAGATAGAGTATCTGCTTGATTTGGCTATGAAGCTTAAGGTGGATAAGAAAAAGGGTATCACAGGCGACAGATTAAAGGGTAAAAATATAGCTTTGCTTTTTGAGAAGCCTTCAACCAGAACAAGATGTGCCTTTGTTGTAGGTGCAAGAGATGAAGGCGGATTTCCGGAGTATCTCGGAAAGGACGATATACAGCTTGGACATAAGGAAAGTGTGGCGGATACCGCAAGAGTTCTGGGCAGGATGTTTGACGGTATAGAGTTCAGGGGATTTAAGCATTCCACGGTTGAAGAGCTTGCAAAATATGCAGGTGTGCCTGTGTGGAACGGTCTGACGGACGAATATCATCCTACACAAATACTTGCGGATTTACTTACAATGAGAGAGTATTTCGGAAAGCTTGAAGGGCTGAACTTTGTATATGTGGGTGACGGCAGAAACAATATGGCAAACTCACTTATGATAGGAATGACAAAGCTTGGTGTGAATATGACGATTTTGGCACCGAAGAGCCTGCATCCTAGTGCAGAGCTTGTAAACCTTTGTAAGGGATATGCAAACGAATCGGGAGCAAAGCTTAATATAAGTGATGACTTGAATGCTGTTAAAGGTGCCGATGTGATATATACCGATGTATGGGCTTCTATGGGAGAAGAGGACAAGGCAAAGGAGAGAAAAGAGCTTTTAAGGCCTTATCAGGTCAATAAGGAGCTGATGGATAAAACAGGAAAGGACAGCACGATATTTATGCACTGCCTGCCTGCAGTAAAGGGCTATGAAGTCACTGAAGATGTTTTTGAGAGTGACAAATCGGTAGTGTTTGACGAGGCGGAAAACCGCATGCACACTATTAAGGCGGTGATGGTGGCTACATTAGGTAGGGAAGATGACAAGTAGAAGACGACAGGGTTTTCTTTTAATCAGGGATGTTTTGCATATCATACTGGCGATTGCCATTATTGTGATGGTTGTATTTGCTTTTTTGGCACCGACAAAATATGCAATATTTTTCCCGCTGATATTTTTATTATTTTCAATAAACTGTTTACTGGATTCAATAAAGTACTTTAAGAATGAAGAACATCACAAGTACGGATTTTTAAGAGCAACGGTAATGTTTGCACTGTTTTTATTTATGCTTTTGATGTCTACAATCGGATTTTTGAACCTGTAAGTTAAAATACCCGGAATGAAGTTTCCGGGTATTTTTAATCTTAGCTGAAGTGTAAATGTTAGTTCAACTTAAAAAGTGAAAATATTTAAGTTGCATTT
>CAUQKD010000197.1:0-4804 GCA_963518365.1 uncultured Lachnoanaerobaculum sp.
CCGCCAAAGTCCCCTGAATATTTGCATAATGTCTGCGATAATCTGAAAATACTACATCGTGATTGCCATCAAGTATAGCAATTTTTACTGTAGTAGAACCTATATCTATTCCAAGTACATAGGTTTTTTCTGTGTTTTGCATATAATAACCTCTTAAATAAGCTCAAAATCAAATTTGTGTCTGTTAAGTTTAAAATACCTGCAGCAGGCATTTCAAACTTTTATTTTTGCATCAAATATAATTGCGTACAAAAATAACATGTAAAAACATGATTTTATATCATAGCACATTGCTAGGAATAAGGCAATGAATAAGAAATTAAAAGAGTGTTAAAAATAAAAGCCTTAAAAATAAAAGTGCCAAAACCGACTTTCGTCGGATTGACACTTTTGATATTTATAAATTTAGTTCATTGCTTCTTTCATCTCTTTTACATACTCTCCGATATATTTTGGAGCTTCGGTTTTATATTTTTTGAGTAGTTTTATTATTGCCGAACCTACTATTACTCCGTCTGCAATTTGGCTCATCTCATTTGCCTGCTGTGGTGTGGATATACCGAAGCCTATAGCACATAGAATTGATGTATTTTCTTTTACTATCTTTACTATGGAGTCAATGTCGGTGGTTATCTCACTTCTGGTACCTGTTACACCGAGGCTTGATACAATGTATAAAAATCCCTTTGCCTCTTTTGCAATCATAGCGATGCGATCGTCCGAAGTAGGAGCGATGAGAGATATAAGGTCAACATTATGGCTGTCCGCCACATCAAGAAATTCTTTCTTCTCCTCAAAAGGGATATCGGGAAGTATTATTCCGTCAATGCCCATCTCATTACATCTTGTAAAAAATTTCTCGGCACCGTATGAGAATACCACATTGGCATAGGTCATAAACACAAGAGGGACATTTACTTCTTTTCTGACATCCGCAACCATATCAAAGACCTTGTCTGTGGTGATGCCGCCTGCAAGCGCTCTGATATTGGCGCCCTGTATTACAACACCCTCCGCTGTAGGGTCTGAAAACGGAATGCCTATCTCTATGAGGTCGGCACCGTTTTTTACCATCTCCAAGATAGCGGCTTTTGTGGTGGCTACATCAGGGTCGCCACAGGTGATAAACGGAATAAATGCTTTTTTATTTTTGAATGCTTCATGTATCTTATTCATATAGGTCTTCTCCTTTATATCTTGCAATGGCTGCACAGTCTTTGTCACCTCTTCCCGAGATGGTTATTACGATGATTTTGTCCTTGCCCATAGTAGGTGCTATTTTCTTTGCATAGGCTACTGCATGAGCTGATTCAACAGCCGGGATAATGCCTTCCGTTCTTGAGAGGTACTCAAATGCCTCTACGGCTTCATCATCCGTTACAGGTACATAGCTTGCTCTCTTTATGTCGTTTAAGTAAGCGTGCTCAGGTCCTACTCCCGGATAGTCAAGTCCTGCGGAAATAGAATAAACAGGGGCAATCTGGCCGTATTCATCCTGACAGAAGTAGGACTTCATACCGTGGAATATACCGAGGCTGCCTGTATTGATTGTGGCTGCTGTTTCAAAGGTGTGTATACCCTTTCCTGCGGCTTCACAGCCTATAAGAGCCACTTCCTTGTCCTCTATAAAGTTGTAGAAACTTCCGATTGCATTTGAACCTCCGCCTACACAGGCAAGCACAGCATCAGGAAGTCTGCCTTCTTTTTCCAAAATCTGCTCTTTGATTTCCTTTGATATGACCGCCTGAAAATCTCTTACGATTGTAGGGAAAGGATGAGGTCCCATTACAGAGCCCAGGCAGTAATGTGTATCGTCAATTCTGCTTGTCCACTCCCTCATAGCCTCTGAAACGGCATCTTTTAGAGTCTTTGTACCGCTTGTTACAGGGATAACGGTTGCACCTAAAAGTCTCATCTTGTACACATTAAGTGCCTGACGAATTGTGTCTTCTTCACCCATGAACACTACACATTCCATGCCCATAAGAGCCGCTGCGGTAGCGGTTGCCACACCATGCTGTCCGGCACCTGTTTCCGCGATAAGTCTGGTCTTGCCCATCTTTTTTGCAAGCAGTGCCTGACCGAGTACATTGTTTATCTTGTGTGCGCCTGTATGTGTGAGGTCTTCACGCTTGAGATAAATTTTTGCACCGCCGAGGTCCTCAGTCATTTTCTTTGCAAAGTAAAGCTTTGAAGGCCTGCCTGCATAGTCATTCAAAAGATAATTTAGTTCCTTATTGAATTCAGGATCGTTTTTATAATGATTGTACGCCTTTTCAAGCTCTATTACCGCATTCATCAGGGTCTCAGGTATGTACTGACCGCCGTGAATTCCAAATCTTCCCTTAGTTTCTTTCATTTTCTACCTCTCTCACTAATTTTACAAATTTTCTCATTTTATCTGCATCTTTTTTACCGCCTGTTTCTATTCCGGAGCTTACATCCACACCGAAAGGGTGTAGGGTAGTTATCTTTTCACATATATTGTCCGGGGAAAGTCCGCCGGCTAAAAAGTAATCGTCTTTAAAATCCTTTAATATCGACTCATCCAAGGTTCTGCCTTCACCTGCGCCTGCATCAAGTAGAATAAAGTCTGTTCCTTCCTTATATAAGGCATTTATATCATCTTTGTATTTTATTCTAAAGGCTTTTATAACAGGTATATTTACATATTTTTTAAGCTTACTTAGATAGTCGCTGTCCTCGTCTCCGTGTAGTTGGATGAGGTCAATGATATCATTTCTTACCAAATATATGATATTTTCAATGCTCTCATTTACAAATACTCCGACAGCCTTCACCCTTTTATCAAGCCTTATTTTTAATGATTTTGCCATATCATAGGATATAAATCGTTTACTCTTTTTGGCGAAGACAAATCCTATATAGTCAGGTAATAATTCATTGACTACATCTATATCTTCATATCTTTGTATTCCGCATAATTTAATCTTTGTCATTCTTACCCTTTAGCCAATCCAATGTGGCTTTTTTATCTTTTGAACGCATAAGTATTTCACCGACAAGGGCTGCATCCGCTCCCATATCTTTGATATTTTTAATATCCTCGGGAGAACTTACGCCGCTTTCAGAGACAAATAATACATCTTTAGGTACAAGATCACGCAATCTTTTGCTGTTGTTTGTGTCTACGGAAAAATCTTTCAGATTTCGGTTGTTTACCCCGATAATGCGTGCATTTATTTTTTGCGCCGTTTCTATTTCGGCTTCGTCATGACATTCCACAAAGGCGGAAAGTCCAAGCTCATCACAGATATCTTTATAGTACTTAAGCTCGGGAACTGAAAGTATGGAACATATCAACAGTACACATGAGGCGCCCATTGCCTTGGCCTCATATATCATATATTCGTCAACGGTGAAATCTTTTCTAAGAAGCGGAACTTCGGTAATCTTTGCTATTTCCCTCAGATATTCATCGCTTCCCAAAAACCACTTAGGCTCTGTAAGTACGGATATGCAGTCGGCACCGGCCCTTTCGTATTCCTTTGCGATTCTTTGATATGGGAAATTCTCCGCAATAATACCTTTTGAAGGTGAAGCCTTCTTGCACTCACATATAAAGGAAAGCTCAGGTTTTCTTAACGCGGTTTCAAAGGAAAATCTGTCGGATATTATCTTATCGGCTTCAAGTCTTACCTTTTGTAAAGGTATTTTTTTCTTTTTTTCTTCTATTCTTTCTCTTGTATAATTTGCTATTATATCTAAAATTGTACTACTCATTGCTCACCTTGATAAAATTTTCCAATACCTTTAATGCTTTCTTGCTGTCAATAAGTCTTGCTGCAAGGTTTATACCTTCCTGCATACTTTTTGCTTTTTCGCCGATATAGAGTGCTGCGCCCGCATTTAGAAGTACGGCGTCTCTTTTGGCACCTTTTTCACCTTTTAATATGGAAAGAGTGATGGCGGCATTTTCTTTCGGGTCGCCACCTGCCAAATCCTCTTTTTTGCAGCGGGAAAGGCCGAAGTCTTCAGGTTTTATCTCATATGTATGCAGTGAGCCGTCCTTTATCTCACATACTTTTGTAGGTGCTGAGAGTGAGATCTCATCAAGCTTATCCATGCCGTAGACTACCATACCTCTTTTTACCCCAAGCTCCATGAGAACTTTTGCAAGCGGCTCTATCAGGTATTCATCATAAACTCCTAAAAGCTGGCGTTTCGGATGTGCAGGGTTTGTCAATGGCCCAAGGATATTGAAGACCGTTCTGAATCCGAGTTCCTTTCTGATAGCACCGACATATTTCATTGATATGTGATATTTTTGTGCGAAGAAAAAGCAAATGCCCACTTTTTCAAGAAGTTCTCTGCACTTGTCAGGGTCTTCGTCAATGTTTATTCCTAAGGCTTCAAGGCAGTCTGCCGTACCGCATTTTGAAGATGCGGCTCTGTTGCCGTGCTTGCTTACTTTCATACCGCCTGTAGCGGCAACTATTGCAGATGTTGTGGAGATATTGAAGCTTCCGGCGTTGTCGCCTCCGGTTCCGACTATCTCAAAAAGGTCAAAGTCGGTATCAAAGGGTGTGGCGTGTTCTCTCATTGCCTTGGCACAACCGGCAATCTCGCCTGTAGTCTCCGCCTTGGCACTCTTTGTAGACAGAGCTGCAAGAAATGCGGCGTTTTGAGTAGGTGTGGTCTCGCCGTTCATTATTTCATTCATTACGGCGTAAGCTTCGTCAAAACTTAAATCTTCTTTATTTACAATCTTTATAATAGCTTCCTTAATCATAATTATTTCCATTCCTTTCGCTTTGCTCAAGGCACAAAACGTTATGAAAAT
>CAUQKD010000198.1:0-4798 GCA_963518365.1 uncultured Lachnoanaerobaculum sp.
AATATACTCAGGGCACACAGTATCACATCTGCCGCAACCTACACACATATTGTAGCCGAAACGCTTTCTAAAGTCGTAGATCTTATGCATAGTCTTAAATCTCATACGGTCTCCGTGTTTCTTTCTGTATTCTCCGCCGCCTGCCACATTGGTATATCCGTCTACCATACATGAAGCATTGACTCTTCTTCTCTCACCGACTTTACCGTTATCCGTATAATATACATCCTGCATTGTATAACAGGTACAGGTAGGACATACATAATTACATCTTCCGCAGCCTATGCATCTGGCGGTATATTCATCCCACATATCGGATGTAAATATTGAAAGAGGTACCTCTCCCGGCAACTTAACTCTTGTCTCATTCTCTGTTACAAACATAGGTGTAACATCTTCTTCTTTAAGAGCATTGCTTTCAAATATAGAACTGAGAGTCTCATCCTTAAGCTGACATTTGAACTTGTTGTCAATATAGTCAACCGAAAAACTGAAATCAAGGTCATCAGCTCTGTTTGTACCCATATCTACACAGAAGCAGTCCTCATACGAATGAGCACAACCCATAAGTACAAACTTCACCTTATCTCTGATACGGGCATAGAAATAGTCTTCTTCTCTACCGTTTTTAAGATAAATCTGATCAAGTCTTTTTAATGCATTCAAATCGCAACTTCTTAAGAATACCAAGACCTCTCTCTCATCAACATTTGCTTCCTTCACATCATTTTCCGTAAAGAAAAATAATGTCTGTGAAAGCGGAGTTAAAATCTCCTTAAATGAATAATCGGACTTCTTCTCAAGCTCAATGTCCGCCACTTCATTTACAAAATCATATCGAACTACATCGGTATCTGTAAATCTGCCTTCCTTTTCTTTGAGCACAGGTGCATATATACGATACTTTTTTGATAATTCTTCAATTACACTATTGAATCCACCGGGTAAAAATATAAAACCCTTTTTCCCCATACTTTCTCCTTCATTACTAAGCTAATCCGCCAATGATATACTTTTCAATTTTAGTAAAGAATCATTATGGCAAACAACACTACTACCAACATTGATAATTCCTTATCACTGTATACAAAAGACATTATAACATGATTTTTTTAAATAGCAAATGTGAGAAGGCCTATAAATACGGTGATTGTTGCATATTTTTAAATACAAAAAAACTTATACACATAGATTTATGCATATAAGTCTCTTTAAAGCTTATTTATACCATATAGTCAATAGCCACTCTTGAGTTTGTGTTCGGTTTTATCAAAGTATCTGCAATCTCTACATGTTCTCTTGAGGTTGCATACTTTTGTAAAGCCGCCTTATCCAATACATCCATCAAAAGTATCATGTCATGTGTGCTTGTAGGAAGCGTGTTGTATATAACATCCGCTCTTACCACTTCATCCATTTTTTCACACAGTGCCAGCAAGCTTGTCTTTATCTCCTCGCCAACTCTCGGGATATTTATACCCTCATTAAACTTCCACATTACGATATGTCTTAACATAAAAAATCTCCTTTTTATTTTTTAATGTCAACCTATAGTCAGACATTTTGTTTTGCTTTTATAAAAAATTCATTTACCGCAACAGCCGCCTTTTTATTCATTCCTTCCACACTCATAAGCTCCTCCACAGTGGCATTCTTTATATTTTCAATATCCTTAAAATGCTTCATAAGAGCTCTTCTTCGCACACTGCCTATTCCTTCTATATCATCAAGTATAGACTTCACCTGAGTCTTTGACCTTAAACTCCTGTGGTATTCTATTGCAAATCTGTGTGCTTCATCCTGTATTCTTGTTATAAGTAAAAAACCCTGTGAGTGTGTATCTATAGGTATTTCTACATTATTATAATATAATCCTCTTGTTCTGTGGTTGTCATCTTTTACCATTCCGCAAACAGGAATATCAAGTTTAAACTCCTCTAAAACCTGAAGACAGATATTTACCTGACCTCTGCCTCCGTCCATCAAAATAATATCAGGCAATTTATTAAAACCTGTACTTGATTCATCGGTTCCATGCTCAAATCTTCTGGTCAAAACCTCCTTCATTGACGCGTAGTCATTAGGGCCTATAACCGTCTTTATTTTAAACTTTCTGTAATCGCTCTTTTTCGGCATTCCGTTCTCATATACTACCATAGAACCTACAGATTGAACACCTGAAATATTGGAAATATCATAGGCTTCCATTCTGTTTAAATTTTTTAATGATAAAAGTTCTTCAATTTCTTTTACCGCTCCCGTACTTCTTGCTTCCTGTCTTTGAAGCTTTTCTCTGTCTTTAGTCAGTACAATCTCTGCATTTTTTACTGCAAGTTCTACAAGTTTTTCTTTTGAACCCTTCTTAGGCACAATGATATTAACCTTTGAACCCCTTTTAGACGAAAGCCATTCCGAGATAAGTTCAATGTCTTTTAAATCATACTGTGACACTATCTGACTTGGTACAAAAGGTGTTCCCGCATAGAATTGTTTTATAAAACTTTCCAATATATCCGCTTTTTCATCATCCATTGCCACCTGTACATAGTGATGTTCTCTTCCGACCATCTTACCTTCACGGATAAAGAACACCTGCACTACCGCATCCCTGTCATCCTTTGCCATAGCGATAATATCTCTGTCCTTGGCATCGTCAGATGTTATTTTTTGCTTCTGTGTGACATGAAGCACTGAATTCAGCAAATCCCTTTGTTTTGCAGCCTCTTCAAATTTAAGTTCAGATGAAAGTCTTTCCATCTCACTTCTTATCTTATTTACAATAGGGTCAAAATCTCCGCTTAGAAAATGCAGTGCCTCGGAGACATTTTTATTGTACTCCTCTTTTGATATATAGTTTTGGCAAGGTGCATCACATTGATGTATAAAATAGTCAAGGCATGGACGCTGTGCACCTATATCCTTTGGCAGATTTCTGTTGCAGGTTCGCAACTTATATACTGTATTCAAAAGATTTATAGTATCCCTTACCGCATTACCGCTTGAAAAAGGGCCGAAATATTTGTTTTTGTCTTTTTTTATCTGCCTTACCATCAAAAGCCTCGGATAATCTTCTTTAACGGTAAGTTTGATATATGGATAGGTCTTATCATCCCTAAGCATTGTATTATATCTGGGTCTGTTCTCTTTTATAAGATTATTTTCAAGTACCAATGCTTCCAATTCAGAGTCCGTAACTATGTATTCAAATCTTTCAATCTTTGAGACCATTTGCTTTATCTTTACACTCTTGTCCTTACTTGATTGAAAGTATTGTCTGACTCTGTTTCTTAACGAAATCGCCTTACCTACATATATAATATCGTCTTTTTTATCGTGCATAATATATACACCCGGCTGACGCGGCAATTTCTTCAACTCATCTTCTATTACAAATGCCATTTACTTTCTTAGTCTTTTCCCCTCGTATTGCTGTTGCATATCAAAATACCCTATAAGATCGGCTATATCCAAATCTCTGTCTATTTTTCTGCGCTTAAGCCCGTAAATCTCATAAATTGTATCCAGCTCCCTCTCACTTATAAGTTCTCTGTTTGCTATAAGTATTTCCTTTTTCGTACTTAAATCGTCCGCCTCCAGAAACTCTATAAAATATCCTTTTCCGAAGTCGGCATCCTTATCCGTCTTTAAAGTATTGTCATTTGATACGCTGTCTTCTTTCAGTTTCTTATCCTGTTCAATCACCTTAGAGTCTGACAATTTATCCGACTTTGATTCTTTGGCTATATCTTCTATTCTCTCAAAGCGATATTTTTGTTTCACATCCGGATACTTTTCTTTATCCACCTCACTCATAAACATATCCATCGGTCTGGCATACACTCCATACTCACCGTAAAGTGCCTGATATATCACAAGCTTTTCCCTTGTTTCGGAATGTGTGGCCACTGCAACTATCTGATACAATTTATTCTTAAAATGCCTGTAAAACTCTCCGGGCTTCGGTTCTTCTCTCATATTACTCCTCTTTTTATCCCAAGTTTAATCCTGCTTATCAAACATATCCTTAAGCAGATTCAGTTCATCATCTATAAGTTTTTTTACACTTTCCGCTGCATACACCACTTCATCCGGATCATGTATATAGCAAATCACCTGTCCAAACTTACCGTCCTTATCAGGATTAAAGTCAAGCATCAGATAACAACATTCACAGTATGATGCAAACGGAAACCACAATTTATTGAAAATATAAGGCTTTATTCTTGAGTCTTTCTTTGATTCAAGCTCATTACCGTCAAAATAATTACTAAGTAAATCATCCACATTTTGAAAAAAGCCTTTGATCCTTTTCATCTCTTCAAGGCTCATCAATGTAAACGACATATCTCTGCCGTCAACATCCGACTGAATCAGTTCAAAATATCCGCTTCCGTTTTTGTAACTGTACAGTTCTTTGAAATCATCCGGAAGCTTTATATTAAATTCTTTTTCAAAATTGTAAAACTCATCCTCATTTGCTCCACTTATCTTCTCATACTCGTCAAAGTACCCTTCTTCCACCGGATCATCCATATCCAGTTCATCGAAATTCTCACAAATATACTTCTCTATATCTTTTACTTTTTCTTTTATCGCTTTCTCCATCTTTTACCTACTTTTATAATGATACGCATACTTAAAAAATGCTATACAGGCACATTATAGCACATTTGAGTGACTTTTCATCTTGTCATTTTCGTTTTTTATTTATATACACAAAAAATATAGCTGTAACTCATATATAAAAGATATTAGATACAGCTATATTTAAAATATAATTTTTATGATAATTACAGTG
>CAUQKD010000199.1:0-4746 GCA_963518365.1 uncultured Lachnoanaerobaculum sp.
TGTAGCATTCCAATAGCCACAAATCATATTGTCGTATTCGTCACTTTCAAAGTTGGTCCACTGACAAAGGTTCCCCTTAGTTTTCTCCGGTATCATTTCTCTTTCAGCTTTTCTGAAAGCATCAAGCAGTATTTTAAACTCTGTATATACCTTCAATTCTCTTGCTCTGTCCATCAAATTGGCTATATTTACGCCTCTTTCGATTTCATCCTCTTCGTCAAAGACATCCTGCATGAATTCTCTTGAGAGCAGGTACTTTTTGGTCACTTCTTCAATGTTCTTCATCATCCCGCTCCTTTATTGTGAAAATCCTGATACATTGCTGAAGATACGTAAGTATATGCATACTCATATACATCTTCTTCCTTACTCAACTCCGCTCGCTCTGTAGTAACCTGTAAGAGTTCTCTGTAACAGTTTGCCCATTCGTCACTTAAAGGCTCTAATTCGCTCAACAATACCCTTAATTCATCTTGCCTATCGAATATACCTCTAAGCTTGTTTCGTTCGTCCTGTGCGATTCTAACAGCCTTCTCACGTGCTTTACGTCTTCTGTACTCTGCAAACTTAGCCTTTCGGCTGTTGTCTTCTACTCCTCCAAGGCTCCTATAAGCCTCAGAGAAGTTACAATTTTCCATACCTGCGACAAAATCAAAGATATCTCCGTGTCTTCCACAGCCGAAACAGTAAAAAGATTTCGCATATATCTTCATTGATGGAGTCTTTTCCTTGTGAAAAGGGCAGCATATAAACCCTGCCTTGTTTGGTTTAAATCCGTATTGCTCAAGGATTTCCGACATTGAATATTTTTCTTTAATCTCTTCAGATGTCATACTCACCCTTTCAGAATTTCTATTATTTTCTTTCCTGTTTCTTCCTTACTGCAAAAGAGAAAATCGCAACCATACTTGATTTTTATTGTTGAAAGCACTTTATGTAACTTTTCGCCTGTCATTGCCTTTGTTTCAAAAGTCTCCCATTTACCTGTAGTAGCGGACTTTACACGGGCATATCGTCTGGGATTTGTCCAGTTTTGCACATCCTCAAGGCTTTTTATTCCCTTACCATGCTCGCATAAAAATACAATTTTTACACCTGCCTTATTTGCCCTTAAAAGCTCATTTCTAAAACGGGTATGGTCTTGACAGACATTACTGCATAGTTCGCTTAAGTTCTGTTTACGGTCAACCACAAGTCTTGGATTGTCATAATTCATATAGTCGCCGACATACAGCTTTGATGATATTTGAGTTACACCCTGGTTATTAAACTCCTTCAAAATCTTCTGTATAGCCTTTGCCTTTTCTCTTGTATCTATTTGTATCTGCATTCCGCCTCCTAGTTAAATGGCAGATTTTCATCATCCACTCCGTCAGGTATATCCATAAACCCGTCAGTGCCTGCATTTGATGATGACGGCCTTGAACTTGCCTGTCCTGTACCTGCTCCCTTGCCGTCTGCAAACTCCTGTGTAGCTATAAGAACATCCGTTGTATACACCTTTTGTCCGTCCTTGTTTGTGTAACTGCTTGTCTGAATGCGACCTGAAATCAATACTCTTTGACCTTTTCTGAAGTACTTTTCCGCAAATTCTGCCGACTTTCCAAATGCCACACATGATATAAAATCGGCTTCTTTGTCTTTCATTCTGTCAACCGCTATAGTGTACTTAGCCACAGCCTTTGCCTCTGCACCATTTGTGTATCGTATCTCCGGATCTCTTACTAATCTTCCGCATATAATAACCTGATTCACTTAAGTATCCTCCACTTCGTCTAATATTAAATCTGTGTAAAGCATTGGTCTTGAAAGAACTTTCGTAAACTTGCAATAGTCACAGGTTCCGCATCTTTCCGGCTCTATTTCTCCGTTTTTTATCTTCACAACTCTTTCAACATGTTCCTTAATCTTTTCAAGGGTCGCCACCAATGCTTCATCATTTATCTGTATGATTTCTATATCTGTAACTTTTTCTTTACTTGCCGCCGCTATATAAAAAGGCAGTATTTTCCCGGTGTTCTGCCTTACAATTTCTTGATATACGGCTCCCTGAATTTCATATCCCCAATTTGTAATAAAATCCATATAACCGTATTTTTTTACATAAAACCTGTCACGGATTGACTTGACAATTTTTAAGTCAACTATGCAGATGTCAGGAATATATGAATCCATTTTTATTTTCCAAGGTACTCCGCCGATTTCTCCGGTCATGATTACTTGTTTCTGTCCGGACATAAATTTCATAAAGTATGGATCTCTTTCAATCCTATTTATAATTTCTTCGGCCTGCCTATATTCAGCTTTTAAAGTACCTTGTTTTGTAAATATTTCCGGGTTTTGAGCTTTAAAGAGGGGAAGACTGTCCATAAAGTGAGCGTCAATATAACTCCCCACCATTAATGCAGTCCCTCTTTCCCTTTCCCAATCTTCATTGATTTCGGCCATTGCCATAGCTTCACATCCTTTTATACCCATAGTTCCAACAAAATTTTTGTATTGACTTACAGACATGTACTTTTTATTAGCTTCTTTGCTGTAGTAGTTTTCTTCTGTAATGTGCATTAATCCTCCCTATAAGACTTAAAATGAATAATGTTCAATATGCAAGGTTTACTCAGTCCGTATTTCTCCCCTAATCGTTTTGCACTTATGTTCCCGATCTTGTACTCATCTCTTATTTTTTCGGCATTTTTCATGCTTAGTTTTCTATTCTTTTTCCCTTGCATACTAGCTGATCTTAATTGATTTTCTGAATTGCTCCATTTTTTCAAAACATTTATTGCATGCTGAACATTTTCTTTTTGCGTTGCCCACTCAAGATTATTTACTGTATTATTGGTTTTATTGCCATCAATATGATTTACATAGGGTTTATTCTCTGGATTTCCTATAAAGGCTTCAGCAACCAATCGGTGAACTCTTTTTTGTCTTTGTACTCCTCCAATTTTTAGCCCAACTGATACATACCCATCTTTAGTTTTATGTAACTTCATAAACCTCTCTATTCCGTTTTTCCTAGAATTTGTCCAGACTCTTCCGTCAACCGTCACAAAATATTGGCAGTCAGCATTTTCTATCTTTTTAAACTCTACTCCTTTATTTTCAATACTATCGGTATTTTCATTTCTAATCATTTGTATCCTCTTTAGTTCCAAACGGATCCACCGCCTTAGGCTTTTCCGGTGATATATCCTCCGCCTCACCCTCAACACAACAACCCATCAACAGGTTTGGTATATACAGTCTTGCAAAGAAAGCCGCTGCACGATAACCAAGCATTTGTTCAGGCATGTTTTTCCATTTTGGATTGCTTATCCATCCTTCAGCCTTTGCCATCTTTATACTCACTTCCGGACCTTTTATAACTTCACCGTCTGCCGTTTCAACTTTTATGTAACATCCCCAATTCTCTGTATCTTTCTCACCAAAGTACACCGGCCTAACCTTTTTGTACTCTTTGTAATTCTGCAACATACTTATACATGCCTGCCCACTCCATGAAGGCTTACCCTTAACAACATAAAGATTTTGCATTACAAACATAGGACTTACATGCATACGATTAGCCATATCTATTGCAATAGCACAATCCATAGGCTTTCTTTGGAAATTTTGTGGTATCATCGAACTTGAAGCGTACATTTTCCCGAAGTTGTAAAGGTTTTGAAATTCTCCCGGAGTTACGAAAATTTCATCTGTTATCGGTGTTATTTCGCTTGCCAGTTTATCCATTTCCTGTATTGTTAATTCATTCATACTTCTTCTCCTATAACTCAACCACTGTTAAATCATCACTGTCTGTTGTTCTTGTAGCTATAAATTGCAACTCCTTATCCTTGCATTTCTTATAAAGTCTTTCTCTAAGTTCTGTAGCCATCTTTTCAACTCCATCAATCAATATAATTTGCAAGCCGTTAGGCTTCTGAATTGCCACATCTATACACAAATCCAGTTTTTCACCATCTGAAAGATTGCTTATTGGAAGCCCGTTTATAAGTGGTACTCCGTCTTTTACGCTTAATCCTTGCACTGGAATGTTGGCTGTTTGCAATATTTCTCCCGGTAATATTCTTGCCTTAGTTATTTTTTGAGTCAGTTCTTCACTTTCCTGTTGCAAATCTTCAACTTCGTTCTGTAAGCTTTCCATTCTGCGATATTCATTGATATGTCCTTTCATTTCTTCAATGTGTTCCGCTCTCTTACTAAGTTCATCTATACTTTTTATTTCCTGGTTTGCTAATTCTTCATACTCTGCCAAATTCGCCGTTAATTTGGCCACATTGGCATTGTATTTTTCTTCCTCAAGTGCAATTTTATCCTGTTTCTTTTCTGAAAGACTTGCCAACTCCTGCTTATGAGCCTTTATTTGTTCCTCAAGCTGCACAATAGATTTATTTAAGCTGCTTTCACGATTTGCAGTTTCACGCTCAATTGCCGTAATTGCAATCTCTTTCTCTGCCTGTAGTCCTCTTATTTTATTATCAGAGTTTTGTATGAAAGCTTTTGCCTTTTCAATCAAACTATTTTGATGCCTTATAGTCTCTATCTGCCTGTAAATATCTCCTGCACTTGCCTTTTCCCACTCGTCTACCAGGTACCCTATAGGTATTGAACTCGCTATTTCTTCAATAAAGGCATTTTTATTTCTTATATCTCTATTAACATCCTGCCTTCTTTGAAAGTACTTTCCTTTTTCAGACTGAATATCATCTAAGATAGCCAATATGTTCTGATCATAAGATA
>CAUQKD010000200.1:0-4706 GCA_963518365.1 uncultured Lachnoanaerobaculum sp.
TAAACAGGACATTTTCGTTTGAGGTATATTAGGACTTTATCATATACGGCTTATACCCATTTTAAGCTATTCTTAAAAATAGATTGACAGACTTTTTAGCCTGTAATACAATAGCTTTAGGTCAAAACAGTAGTTTTTACCTATCACAACGGCTTAAATGCAGTTGTAAGTACCTTACCTATAAGGAATGGAAACGAATAGGACTGACCGTCTTTCTGACTAGCGCCAGAAAAAGGTAAATACCTTACCTATAAGGAATGTACATCTGGTTTTAGGATAAACAGTAACTAAATTCCATATTCAACATAAAAAAGGCAGCAGCATCATTTCAATGCTACTACCTTTTTTGATTATCTATTTTAACACATTAAAAAAAAGCCATTGCTTTTTAAATCGATATACCACATAGATGGCAATATCCATTCAAAAGCAATAGCTAAATGTAATACAATTAAAGATCTACTATAAATACCAACATAATTCAGATGATAATGCCATTAATACAAGTGAGCTCTTTACCACATAATATTAAATAAAGTTATATTTATACTATTGTTTATTAACATAAGTATCCGCATTATCCTGATTTGCTATTCCCAAAGATGATATTTTTGACCAAGATATCAGACGATTCAGTCCTTTCGCCAAGCTCTTATCAATAACTGTAGCTGAATATATTACGCAGGCATCCTCATTCACATCAAAATTTCCGATATTTACTCCTGTATCCAATATAGAATCTTCATTATTTCTTGCACCCAGTAACAATCCTTTTTTTATTAATATTGTCGAACCATTTATATACTCCATGTTATCAGGTAGCGAAACTTTTAACATAACATTTTCAACGTTTACATCGGATACATTTGTATAGTAAACACTGAACTCCAATGTATCTCCTACACTTGCGTCAACGCTTTTCGTCCATTCTTCAGTACCTTTAAGCCTTACTCTATGTTCCATTTTTATAACCGCATCCCTATCCTCTTGAGTTATTTGAGCCTCAATTATTCTATCAAGTTCTCCCGCAGATAAATGTTTTTCTTCACCAGTAGATGCAGTTTCCGTTTTCGCTTCTAAGCTTGAAGTACTTTCTGACGACAAACTCTTATTATTTGAACATGCTACAAGACATATCATTGTTAATATCGTTACTATTCCTACTGCATATAATCTTTTTCTCATATCCTATACATTTACTCCCCTGCTTTAATAAATAATATTTATATTTTATTTTCTCTTTTTTTACCTAGATATATAATTATCTACAAAAATATTGCTGTAATCCAATACAACAATTCATTTTATATTTTATGGCATATCAAGATAGGGTATCACAGCCTTTAAAGCCTCAATGCTCTCAGGAGTTAGAGTTACTTTAAAAGTCTTTGGATCAAACTTATTAAGATCATTTTTTGATTCTTCCATTAACTTATTAAATAATTCCTCAAATTCAGGATTTTTCTCTAATCCTTCTTTTCCAATTGAACTTGATGGACCGAGAGTTAGAACTATGCCGGTACTAGGGTTTTTACCTAATATAAAAGTCCAATAAAAGCCTTTTTCACCTTTATCAATATCACTATTATAAAAAGAATAATTTGGAGAGAAAAGTTCAAAGCTCCATATAGCAGTTCCTGATCCATCCCATATTCCTGTTTCACTCACTTTACGATTATATGCTCCTCCACTAAACATAACTCTTAAATCATGTTCTTTAATCAGATCATGCAATTCTTTAGGTAAACATGATATAAATTTTTATTGTGGATTTTCAGCCAGCATTGTAGCAAGCTGATACAAATTTTGTATACCTGACTGTGACATAACTATGCCATGTCCTACATCTGAATAATCATCCGCATCTTCATTTGTAAACCAAATTGATTGTACAAATTTTATTTCATTTGGAAATGCATAACAGCCATTTTCTAATGAGTTAAATACTGAAATGACTGCACCTTCATTATTTACCAACATAAATCTAGATGTGTCCATTTCACCACCGGTAGAATCCTCATAATATTCAAATCCCAAGTTTTCAAAGTCTTTTAATGTTATTTTTTTTCTTTTTGTTGTAAACTACAACCTGTAAGACAATTCATAACTATAACCAAATATACTATTAGTATAAATTTATTTTTAAACTTTATACATAACATAAATTACTCCTCTATCTTATTCTCTACTCTAGAAATATCCTCTAAATAATCTCCACCAAGTTCTTGAGCTTATTGAAAAAGTGACTTTGCCTTTATCAAATCCTTGTCTACTATTTTTCCATACTCATAAAAACAGGCTAAATAATATTTTCCTAATCTTACAACTTCAGTATCTTTTGCACCGGCAGACTTTTCTGCCCAATAAAATCCTTCATCATATTTCTTTTTTTCAAGATAGTATTCTAATAAATTTACATATGCTACTTCTATACCGGCTTCTGCTGCGAGCTTAAACTCTTCTTCGGCCTTTGACTCGTTAAATATTGGACTTTTATTTTCTATATAACAGTATCCCAAATATAAATGTGCAAAACTACTTCCATTATCAGCTGCTCTTTTTAGGTAATCCTCTGCCTTGATATAGTCTTTCTCATATACATCCCCCCTATAATAGGATACGCCTATATTGCATAGTCCGTCAGCATTACCTGTATCTGCCGCCTTTTGATACCAATCTATTGACTTCGTATTGCTCTGTTCAACAAATTTACCCATTAAATACATATCTCCTAATGCTATATATGCTTCAGTATATCCCTTCTCAGCAGATAAAGAAAAGTATTCATAAGCCTTCTCATAACTCTGATCGTAGAAAACTCCATAATAATATAAATTTCCAATTATATACTGTGAAACTCGGTCGCCTTCATCAGCTGTTTTCTGATAAAATTCAATCTCTTTCTTACTAAGTTTAGACGAATCTGATGGTAACTCTCTGTCACCAGTCTCTGTAGTAAATGTATTTTTTTGAATTATATCCCACGTTATATTATCCTTCTTAAAATATATAACTACAGATACGACAACTATAGTTATTATCAAAATAAATGCTATTTTCTTTTTCATAATTTCTGTTCCTATTTACAAACAATATCTGTTAAATTCGCTTATAGCATCTGTTAGTGAACTATATGGACCATATGTAGACCTTCCATCCATTACATATACCCAAAAAGTCACACCATCACCCTCAATCCAACAATGTCCATATGAACTATATCCCTCTTTGTATACCATATCTTTCCCCTTTATTTACATGATTAAAAATTTAAAATACAAAGTATAATAAGTCTCACTATACCTCCTCATAATAAATATATTCTTATCAACTTTGTACAGCAAAACAAAAATTAAAGTAATGTAAATAGTAACATAATTAGAATCATATTAATTATATCTAAATACTATCGTAAGGTTTTTGCAATAAAATGTCAATATATTATTATTCTACTTATTGGAATAAGCCCAAATATTTTATTATAAATAACAGGCCTTCAACAATTTATTTGAAGACCCGTTGAATTAAATAAAGCTTTTATTCTTTTTAAACACACCTATTTTAAGAAATTAATCTATCAAAAATCCGGCTTTATCTCTTAATTTAATTAAAAAGTTCTAAGTGCAAAATTATTATTGAATTACCCATGCACCGTCAGCACCTAATCTATAGCCGTCTATTGTTGTATTCAAAAGCATTTTTCCTCCACTACCGTCTGTAGCTGTGCTTAGATAATACCATTTTCCTGATACTGCTCTCCAACCTGTGACCATCTTTCCGTTGTTGCTACCCTCATCTGTATTCAAAAAGTACCAACTTCCGCTTATATTCAGCCAACCTGTAAACATATATCCTTGTGAATCAAAGAAATACCAACTGTTGTTAACAAGCTTCCATTCATTTCTTGGATATGTGCCGTCACTGTTCTTAATCCACCATCCTTTGTTGTCTCTTTGCCATGATATACTTCCCTGTGGTATAGAAGATGATTTCTGAGAAGCCTTAGCAGCGCTGCCTCCTGAGCGTGAACCTCCTCCTCCGCCACCACCGGAACGTGATCCTCCTCCTCCGGAGTGTGAACCTCCGCCTTCGGATGATGAACCACCTTTACTTTTCTTCGTAGTATCGGTTGCTGTATTTCCTATGTTATTTCCTGTATTACTATTTGTATTACCTGCATTTGTTCCGACAATATTATTACCGTTTCCGATATTCAGATTACTACCACCTGTATTATTTCCGCCATTGCTTGTACTTGAATTTGTACCTGTATTATTTACTACATTATTACCGGAATTAGCTGTATTATTACTTGAACTTCCTGTATTTGTTGCGGTATTATTGCCGATATTTACTCCATTATTATTCTCAGGTAATTTATTGTACTTAGCAATTATAACTGTATCTGAGAGAATATTGCTGTAATCACCTTCCCAATCTACAAATTCATATCCTTCTCTATAAGGCGCTTGAGGTGCAAAAGCAGGATTACCTTCTTCTACTATCTGAGTTGATACTATATAGTTATCATCTGTCTTAAATGTGACCGTATATTCTATCGTGGCAGGAACTCTTTCAAAGAAGAACATTTGTGCCGGATGTTCATGCCAAATATATTGCTGTACATTAGTACCGTTTGCTGTTTGTCCTCCGGTTATGTCCACAACTTTACCTGAATTCTTATTTACAATTCTATAGGTTCCTTC
>CAUQKD010000201.1:0-4679 GCA_963518365.1 uncultured Lachnoanaerobaculum sp.
GGACTTCGCTACAGCTATTTCAGTGAAAAAGAAAAAGAGGGTAAGACAATGCAGGGCATCTCAAAGGTAATGCCTTACTTTATGTCGGGACTTTCTTTGCTCTCACTGCTTTCAGTGCTATTTATATTTTCTTCTGCAAAGAACGCCACACTTAAGCCTTACAGCTTTGTACTAATCATTGCCTCACTTATACTTCCTGTTTTGCTTATACTTTCCACCAGAAAAAATATGGATTACTTCGGAAATTTAAGCGGCAAAAAAATATCGGCGCTTATAGTAACATCTTTGCTTGACTGGGGATGTGTATCGTTATTTTTCTTCTATGTCGGAAGAACTTTGGGATATGATGTGTCATTGGTAAATATACTTCCATTGTATTTTATCTCCATATGCATAGGTATGGTGTCTATGATACCCGGAAGTCTCGGAAGCTTTGACCTTATGATGATCGGCGGACTTTTACATCTGTCGATAAATCACAATGAGGCTGCAAGCTGGCTTTTGCTCTTTAGAGTTTTTTATTATATAATTCCGTTCTTTATCGGACTTATTCTGTTTTTAAAGAGCATGGGATGTCAAATCAACGATAAATTTTCGGGTATTCCCAATAAGCTTTCAAAGCTTGTAAAGCAGAGTGTAAGCCACTTTATGGCAAACTTTTTCGGATTTTTTCTTATGGCTACAGCAATACTTCCGGACAGTATACATTCCATCCCCATTATAGGAAAGATGGACCCCATACACGGACAGCTGCTTTTCCAGTTTCCAAGCTTCTTACTTGGAAGCTTATTCTTCCTGCTTGGAAGACTGTTAAAGAGACGCTCACAGTTTGCCCTTCGGTTTGCTGTCTGTTTGTCTTTTATAAGTCTGATTTATATAAATATCGGAGATATTTCAGTTTTCAGCAGCATATACCTTATAATATTTATCCTTTTGGTATTTTCAAGGCGAAAGGATTTGGACAGAAGATCATTTTTCTATCCTGTGGAAGACAAATTAAAGGATATCGGATATATTGTAGGCAGCTTTGCACTCACATTCTTTCTTATGTATATTTCAAGTAAGAATACAGGACATGAAAGTCTGGGATATATTATCTTCCACAGCAATGTCGGTGCAAAATACGCTCCGAAAATGCATTTTTTTAATATGTTTTTAAACCGTTTTTTACATCTGTTCATCTACCTTGTCATAATAGCACTGTTTTATATTGTAGTGGAATCACTTGCAAAGGACAGGCATTTTTCATTCGGTGAGAAATTTGATAAGGTTAAATATCAAACTTTTTTACAGAGTTTTGACAATACAAATCTGAACGCTTCACTTGCATTTTTGGATGACAAACTGCTCTACTACTACACTGAAAATGAAACCGATTTGGTAGCGTTCCAGTTTGCCTTGGAGGACGGCAAGGCTATTGTTATGGGTGACCCGATAGGTAAAAAAGAATATTTTAAAAGTGCCGTCACCAAGTTTATAAATGAAGCCGAATCCAAAAACCTTATTCCGCTTTTCTATGAAGTCGGACAGGAATTGACCTTACTTTTGCATGAGCTTGGATATGAGTTTATGAAATTCGGTGAGACTGCCAAAGTAAATCTTAATGAATTCGGACTTGTGGGAAAATCCGGAAGAAAGTTTCGCGCTATTATAAACCGAGGTGAAAACTCAGGATACAGTTTTAAGATAATGAATCCTACGTTTTCAAATGAATTTATGGATGAACTTGAAAATATTTCAAATGCTTGGCTCTCAGGCAGAGATGAAAAGGGATTTTCACTTGGATTTTTCGACAGAGACTACCTCTCATTAGCTCCTATTGCCTGTGTGCTTGATGATAACGGTAAGGTTCAGGCATTTGCAAACTTTCTTGTATGCAATACCGCCACAGAATCAAGTATAGACTTGATGAGATACGACCCGCAGACTGAAAGAAACGGTATCATGGACTATCTCTTTGTACAGATTTTTCTTTATATGAAGGGAAATGGTGTAGTGTACTTTGACCTCGGAATGGCACCTCTATCCAATGTGGGTCAAAACGACCACAGCTTTTTAGAGGAAAAACTTGCCTTTTTGGTATACACCTTTGCAACCCGCTTCTATTCATTCGGCGGTCTTAGAAAATATAAGGAAAAGTTTGCTCCTACCTGGGAAGCGAGATACCTCTCCTACCCTAAAGACAGCAATCTCTTATTTAACCTGCTGACCCTATATAAAATCGACAACAGGCAAGTCAAAAAGATATAAAAAATTCCGGTTGGTAATGAATACTGACCGGATTTTTATAAAAATCATAAATCAGTGTTTTAAAAACTTCAGATATACTACTCTATATTCTGAATAACTCCTGTAAAAAGAATTGAACCGTCAGGAGCCGCCACTGCAAATACAAAAGGTCTGTCAATAATAAAATCCACCTGATTCTGTATTATTCCTGCACTCTCCATCATAAGTGCAGTATACGCCGCACCTGTAACACCTTCCTCATCTATCTTTACCATGGCGGCATGCTCTGCACTGCTTACATAAATATTTTCAACTTCTTTTGTAAGTGGAGTGAAATCTGCCTGTTTGTCTGAAAGCACATCTGTAATTCCGATATTCTTCAGACACTCCAACAGATTTATTTTAGCCGAATCATTGAATTTTGGAACTGTCAGATGCACCAATGCCGAATTACTTTCCACATTTACAGGTTCCATACAGATTTTTATCATTTGTGGATCTGCTGCAATATCCTGTGCTTTATAACCTTCTTTCGGCAGGAAAAAATACATTGTACCACTGTCGACAAGGCTCAACCCTACAGCCTGAAAATGCTCTGTTTCATACAAATTTGTCATAACATCATTATGCATCATAGGAACCGACTGATCACCTGAAACCCCATGAAATATTCCATCATTTGTTTGCTCCTTTGGGAATTCTTTGTCCCAAGATGCCTTGTAATAAACGGTTGAAATAAGTGCCAGCACCGTTTTCGGATCAAGTTCCAATTCTTTTGTATACTCTTTAAGCAATCCTCCCGTATGCTCATCAGTCCATTTTTGAAGTTTCAGATTCATTGACTTAGAGCCCATCTCACCGCTGTAAGATGAAGCATGATACTCTGTTGACAGCCTTTTTAAAGTATCTTCATTATACCCTATACCGCTTTTTAACCATATAGAATTTGCCAACATACTCTTTAGTGCAGGTGTATCCACATAATTGGCATCCCATATCGCTTCTATTCGCTTATTTAAGACATCCATATCCTTTACATTAAGCACATCAAGTATTTGCTTACGTGTATTTCCATCTGTCACTTCAGCCAGCATGGAAAGTGCTATATAAATATTCAATGGCGAACATACCGCATTATGATCTGAGGCATCTGATAAAAGTTCCTTCTGTATCTGTTCATAGTACTGTCCCATCCCTTCCTGCACAGTTTGTGAGTTGTGAACCTTTTCTATATAATCCTCCCACCATTTCCAGTGATCATCTCCGTTTATAAACTTATTAACATCTGTTCCCTCAGCAATAGGACTTGGAATAACAGCCTCAACAGATTTTATGGATTTATCAGATTCAGTAATATTTTTATCTCCTAACTGTGTACCGCCCTTTTTACATGCACTAAGCATAGTCATTGCCGCCAAAAATATTCCTATGATTTTTTTTATTCTCATACT
Source organism: uncultured Lachnoanaerobaculum sp. (assembly GCA_963518365.1). Classification (GTDB taxonomy): domain Bacteria; phylum Bacillota; class Clostridia; order Lachnospirales; family Lachnospiraceae; genus Lachnoanaerobaculum. The sequence continues at coordinate 3,681 of CAUQKD010000201.1, forward strand.
AACCTCCTTTTTGAAATAATAATAACTTCCCAAATTATACTGTTGGCTTTAATAAACTCATTACAATCTCATATCCTTAGGGAAGGCTTCCTTTCGCATAATCCCCCACATTTTATCTATATAGCTCAGTGTATAAAAATTTTCATAATAGTGATAATAAAAAGCCCCCTTAAGTGTCATCTTATATCCTTCTTCATCTCTTGTTAAAAATCCAAGCACTTGTAAAAGCCGAAATTCAAGACCGTAGACCTTATTAAGCGGTATATCAAAAAACTCTTCAAATTCCTTCACTTTAAGCCTTGTACTGTATAACTTCCAAAAAAGGTAATAGATCATCCTTTGCCTTTTAACAAATCTGTTTGTAAGTGCAGTCGGCAGTGTATTTGCATCAATTCTTTTACAATATTCCAAAACAGAAAATGTATTTATTTTAAACTGATCCCTAAAAAGGCTGGTAGCGGAACAGCCGAATCCGAAAAAATTATCTCTGGTCATTGAAGAATATGATGCCGACTCTTCACTTGCAAAAGTCCAGATAGACTTTCTTACATATCCCTTACTTATACAATAATTGGTAATATCATCCAAAAGTTTTCTCTTTTCTTTTTTAGGCATAACAGGAACCTTATTTTGGGTAAATGTGAAATCAATTAAAGGATAGATTGCTATATGATTGGCTCCGTTAGCAAATGCCATATCAATATCATTTTTTAAATCTCCAAAGGTCTGTGTAGGCAATGCAAATATAAAATCCATAGAAACCGTCTCAAATTCAACTTCATTCAGTGCCTTTGAGATATCTTTAATATCAAACTTCCTTCTCTGCAAAACTCTTCGGTACTTATCCTGAAAAGACTGTATACCTATACTTATCTTATCAACTCCGGCACTTTTTAAAGTCTTTAAAACAGAAACATTAACATTATCAGGATGAAGTTCTATTCCTATACCGTCCGTTATAATAAAATGCTCTCTTAAAGCCGATATAATATCCGTTAT
>CAUQKD010000202.1:0-4626 GCA_963518365.1 uncultured Lachnoanaerobaculum sp.
CGTGAGTATCGCATGAAAGTTTAGGAGGAGATATAAATGGTTTCAGCAGGTGATTTTAAAAATGGTTTGACATTGGAGATTGAGGAGGGTCAGGTTTTTCAGATTCTTGAGTTTCAGCATGTTAAGCCGGGAAAGGGAGCTGCATTCGTTCGTACAAAGATTAAGAATGTAATCACAGGTAGCGTTGTTGAGAGAACTTTCCGACCTACTGAGAAATTCCCACAGGCAAGAATTGACAGAGCGGATATGCAGTATCTGTATTCAGACGGTGATATGTACAACTTCATGAATGTAGAGACATTTGACCAGATAGCACTCAACAAGGACAAGGTCGGAGATGCACTTAAGTTTGTAAAAGAAAATGAGATGGTCAAGATTTGTTCATTCAACGGCAATGTATTTTCAGTAGAGCCGCCATTGTTTGTAGAGTTGGAAATCACAGATACAGAGCCGGGATTTGCCGGAAATACGGCACAGGGAGCTACAAAGCCTGCAACAGTTGAGACAGGTGCTACCGTATATGTTCCGCTGTTTGTAAATCTTGGTGATAAGATCAAGATTGATACAAGAACAGGTGAGTATCTATCAAGAGTTTAATGATTTAGTATTTGGCGGTCTTAGGACCGTCCTTTTTTGTAACAGTCAAGTCCGAAGGCCTTTATAAAGGCTTACAAAACGTAAATAATCAAGTGGAGAAGTATGAAGACAATTATAGAATTGATTTCAGATGAATTAAAATCCGCCTTTGCAAAATTGTATGGTGACGACAATTACGGTAAGGTCAATATTTCAAACAGACCTGACCTGTGTGAGTATCAGTGTAACGGTGCAATGGCGGCTGCTAAGGTGTTTAAGAAAAAACCTATTGATATTGCAAATGAAGTTGCGGAGCTTTTAAAAGAAAGTGAGAGCTTTGATAAAATAGAGGCTGTTATGCCGGGATTTATCAATATAAATATAAGTGCCGCTTTTATAGAAAAGTATATTAAGGATATGTCAAACTCTGAAAAATACGGAGTGGAGCCGGACAATCCTTCAAAGAAAATAATGATCGACTACGGCGGTGCAAATGTAGCAAAGCCTTTGCATATAGGGCATCTTCGTTCGGCCATTATAGGTGAGTGTCTAAAGAGGATGGGAAGATTCTTCGGAAATGAAGTGATATCTGACGTGCATCTGGGCGACTGGGGACTTCAGATGGGACTTATAATAGAAGAGCTGAGAGAAAGAAACCCTGAGCTTGTATATTTTAAGAAGGACTTTGACGGAGAGTATCCTAAGGAGGCGCCGTTTACATTGAACGATCTTGAGGAGATATATCCTGCAGCCTCCAAAAAATCAAAGGTGGACGAGAACTTTAAGCAAAGGGCACAGGAAGCCACATTGGAGCTTCAAAAGGGATACAAACCTTACAGAGCCATATGGCAGCATATTATGGATTTGTCGGTAGAGGATTTGAAGAAAAACTACGGTTCACTGCTTGTGGATTTTGACCTTTGGAAGGGTGAATCGGATGCTGATCCGTACATCCCTGCTCTTATAAAGGACCTTGAAGACAGAAAGATTGCAAGAGTATCGGAGGGTGCACTTGTAGTTGATATAGGTGTGGAGGGAGATAAGAAGGAATTACCACCATGTATTATCAGAAAGTCTGACGGTGCGGCACTCTATGCGACCTCGGACCTCGGAACTCTTGTTGAGAGAGAAAAGCTTTATTCTCCTGATGAGTACATCTATATAGCCGATAAAAGACAGGAACTTCACTATACACAGTTTTTCAGAGTGGCAAGAATAGCCGAGATTGTACCGAATAATCATGAGCTTAAGTATATAGGTTTCGGTACAATCAACGGTAAGGACGGCAAGCCTCTAAAGACCAGAGACGGCGGCGTAGTTCGTCTGGAAGCTGTTATAAGTGATATTGCAGACGAGGTTTTTGCAAAGATAAAACAAAGCCGAGACATATCTGATGAAGAGGCAAGAAATACCGCAAAGATTGTAGGACTTGCCGCTATAAAGTATGCGGATCTCAGCAATCAGGCTGCAAAGGACTATATATTCGATATAGACAGATTTACTTCATTTGAAGGAAATACAGGACCTTATATCCTATATACAATAGTCAGAATAAAGTCTATTTTGGAAAAATATTATGAAAGCAGTTCACAACAGGTAAGTCTTAATGATTTGACAGTACCGGTAGAAGATATTCATAAAAAGCTGTATATGGAATTGTCACAGTACAATGAGGTTATGAAGACGGCATGGGAAGAACTGGCACCGCATAGAATATGTCAGTTTATATATTCGGTTTCAAACACATTCAATTCATTCTATCATGAGATAAAGATACTTACAGAGAGTGATGAGAAAAAGAAAAAGGGATATCTGGCAACTATTCTGTTAACAAAGGAAATACTTGAAACAGCTATAAACTTACTTGGAATAGAAGCACCTGATAAGATGTAATATAAAAACTGTCGCTTTTAGAAATAAGAGCGATAGTTTTTTTGTTTTCAAAAAAATATTTTTGCTATATTATTTTTATTTAGATTGAAATTATATGTATAAAATTATAGACTAAGTGTAGTATAGTAAAGAGATGATATATGGATTTATATCACGTAATATTTTGCAATAGATACATAAGGTATATAATTTTACACAATGTATGCAAAAAAGTGCAATATAAATTCTTGATAATCACCTTTAAGTTTGTACAAATATGGTATAATAAAGAAAAATGTGGGTGATAAAACGCTTTTGACGGCGGTATACCGATTGACTAAGAATTTTTGCGGCTTCTTGGTTTATTTGTGTTTTAAGAGATTATGATTTGCTTTAGTAATCTGCTTGTGAGTTGACATTATATGTACCTGTATACTGCTTTAAATTACATTTTATTTACCCGGATAGGAAGAGGAGAAAAATATGGGATTAGCTACATTTATTGGTGGTGTGCATCCGTATGAAGGTAAGGAACTTTCAATGGAACACCCTATAACAGTGCTACAACCAAAGGGTTCCGAGATGATTTTTCCGTTAGTTCAACATATCGGTGCACCTGCAAAACCTTTGGTGGCTGTCGGAGATGAAGTGCTGGTCGGACAAATCATTGCAGAGGCCGGAGGATTTATTTCAGCCAATGTAGTAAGCTCAGTGTCCGGAAAAGTGAAAAAAATCGAGCCGAGAAGAGTCGCTAACCGTTCAATTGTTAATTACCATATAAACCAAAATTATAAAGAGTACCGTGCAAAAGAATGTTTCGGAGAAAAAAGAGATTACACCAAGCTTTCTAAGGATGAAATCAGAAATATAGTGAAAGCGGCAGGTATAGTAGGTCTTGGAGGTGCGGGATTTCCTACACATGTAAAGCTTTCACCGAAGAATGAAAATGAGATTGATTATATCATTGTAAACGGTGCCGAGTGTGAGCCTTATCTTACAAGCGACTACAGACTTATGATGGAAGAACCTGAAAAAATAGTCGGAGGACTGAAGGTTATACTTCAACTTTTCCCTAATGCAAAGGGTATTATAGGAATTGAAAACAATAAGCCTAAAGCTATTGAAAAACTTAGAGAACTTGTGAAAAACGAGTCCAAGATAGAAGTGGTGGAGCTTTATACAAAGTATCCGCAAGGCGGTGAGCGTTCACTTATCTATGCCTGTACAGGAAGAAAGTTAAACTCAAGTAAGTTGCCTGCGGATGTGGGATGTATAGTGGACAATACAGATACCGTTATATCTATTTATAATGCGGTAGTGGAGTCTACACCGCTTATCAGAAGAATTGTTACAATAACAGGTGATGCGATTACAACACCGCAGAACTTCAAAGTCAGAACAGGTATGAACTATCAGGAGCTTATAGAGGCCGCAGGAGGCTTCAAAAAAGAACCGAGAAAAGTTCTTTCCGGAGGACCTATGATGGGTCAGGCGCTCTTTACACTGGATATACCTGTCACAAAGGCATCATCTTCCATAACAACATTTGTAAACGATGAAGTTGAGGATAATCCTGAGACACCTTGTATCAAATGCGGAAGATGTGTTGACGCTTGTCCAAGCTTCCTTGTTCCTGTGCTTATGATGGAAAAGGCACTTGCAGATGATACCGAGGGGTTTGAGAAGTTAAACGGTATGGAATGTGTGGAATGCGGTTCATGTGCCTATGTATGTCCGGCAAAGAGACCGCTTACACAAGGATTTAAATATATGCGTCAGGCTGTGGCGGCAAAGAGAAGAGCTGCAGCGGCAAAGAAGGAGGGGAAATAATGGCAAGCAAATTTAATGTTTCATCATCTCCTCATGTAAGGGACAATTCATCTACTGCCGGTATCATGAAGGATGTCTGCATTGCAATGATTCCGACATTGGCTTTCGGATGCTTTCAATTCGGTATTTCTGCACTTATAGTTGTTATATGTACAGTTCTTTCATGTGTACTTGCTGAATACTTATATGAGAAATTTATGAATAAACCGATAACTATAGGAGATTTTTCAGCTGTAGTTACAGGACTTATATTAGCCCTCAATATGCCGCCGCAGATTCCTGTGTGGATGCCTATACTTGGCGGTGTGTTTGCAATAATTGTTGTAAAGCAGCTCTACGGCGGACTCG
>CAUQKD010000203.1:0-4613 GCA_963518365.1 uncultured Lachnoanaerobaculum sp.
AGCAAGCATACCGAGATAGTAAGAGGCAATCCGATAAGAGTATATGAGGGTGAAAGATTTAGGTTAAAAAATAAATTTTAGGTGACATTATGAATGAAGAAGAAAAATACAATGTAGCAGAAGATATAAGTATAAGTAAAGAGACTGTATATCTTGAAAATAAAAGTATTAAGAATATTATCCATGGCTTATATTGGTCCTATGTCAAGATTCAAATTAAAATGAGAGGTTCTACCGGCTAAGATGCCGAAAGAACAAGTGCCTTATTATAAGATTTACATATGCACATCCTGATAAGTTGCGCTGATGTAATTTTGGGATAAGAGAATATCAATATCTACATAAACAAAATAACAATACTGCTGAAATTTTATTTTTCAACATTTAATTGACAAATGAAGAAATGGTGAATATGACTGTACTTGAAAAAACAAGAGATTTACTGAATACTGAAAAATACATATATAAATTCATTAAGGAGTAAAATGTGTAATTCGGAGATTTAGGTGACGGAAGCATCGTATTTATAGACTTGGAAAGCGGTAAGGTGCGTGGATATAATAATGGCTATGATGACATTGAGAAAATTGCAGAGAGCTTTTCTAAGCTTATTTTAGATTTGGTAGAACAGTTGAAAAGTTTTTCTTGATACAATATGGGATAATACATTTATTGTTCAACACTCATGATAACTATTGTTCCATAACCGTTTTTAGTAAGGGAAATTTTATCATAAAGCAATATAGGGAGGTTGAAATCGCTACGAATGGTTTTGGTGTGAAACATTGTGAGGTCACGTGTGCAAAAAAGACATAATCAAACAGTTATACCTATTACGTATTCGAGTGGGTACCATGAAAGTAATTATTATGCGACATTCATAAGTTCAGTGATTATTACAGTAAAGGAGTGTAAAATATGACGCAGGATGGTGTTGGAGCTACTATACTTGCATCATCAGTTCAGTTGACCGACTTCTGTGAAATACTTAATATTGCCAATGCAGGTGACCATGTTATATATTCTTCAGCTATCTATGGAGGAATATATAATATTATAACAAACACAATGAAAATAAGGAAAACTGATATAAAACGTATAGGCGCAAAGAAAACGGATATTGGAAGGTGATTTGATGTTAAAAAATATTGGCCTACTGTAATGATGCCGGTGATATTCGAAACAGTAGCAGTTGTGCTGTGGCTGACGAAGGATAATATGTTCTACCTTTTCAACTTCAGCTATATTGGAATCTCTATATCATTTGGAGTATTTTTGTTTATTAGAAAGTATAAGCACGCCCGTCATATAGTCCAGCTACCGGTAGGTTTGTATATGCTCTTTTATCCGGGACTGATTCGCAATGAAAATATGCAGATAGAAGGGTTCTGGTATTATCTTTTCACAGGCGTTTTTGAAGCGGCAACGATACATTATGCGGTGGCAAAAATATTCGGTCCGTTGTTGTTCGGAAGAGGATGGTGCGGATATGCCTGTTGGACGGCGATGGTGCTTGACTTTCTTCCCTACAAGGTGCCTAAACAGCCGAGAAGGAAAATAGGATGGATTCGCTACATCACTTTTGTATCGTCTCTGATGTTTGTTGCAGCAATGTTTCTGGCGAAGGTCGGAAACCTTGAACGAATTATGTTTTGGGCGCTTATTGTTGGAAATTTGGTTTATTATGGGATAGGCATAGCTTTAGCGTTTTCTTTTAAGGATAATAGGGCATTTTATAAATATATCTGCCCGATTACAATATTCCTGAAACCGATGAGCTATTTTTCGCTGTTACGGATAAGGTGTGATAAGGACAGGTGTATTGACTGCGGTAAATACAAGAGAATCTGTCCGATGAATGTTGATGTTACCGATAATTCCCGGAAGAGAGCAAACGGCACAGAATGTATTCTGTGTATGGAATGTGTCAAGAATTGCCCGAAGTATGCACTTTAAAAGAATACCGGAAAGTTTATAACTTTTATATCCACGGTCAGACAAGTACTTAATAAAAATTCGGTAGTAGATATACTCAGCTTTAATACAAAAGTAATGTATAGCAGTACAGGTATTAAAGTCGGATTTTATAAAGTATGGAATTATAAAAAAATCTAAAACAGCATCTCGTAACGAGGTGTTTTTTGCATTTTAAATAGATATTATAAGGGTTTTGGAATATAATGGGCTATAGCAAGTAAAAAACAGGTTATGTGAATACATATGATGAGAGGAAGAGGTGAAGCTTTGGAATATATTGATTTTGTGGTTGAAACGCTCGGCAGCTTTGACGATGATACATTTGAAATGCTGAAAAAAGCTTTAGTAGGGGAATATTTGTCATTTTCCGTTATTAAAGAAGACAAGGTTTCAAAAGAAGTACTTTCAGAAAAGATTTGTGATTACTTTGAGAAGGTGACAATAAAAACAGGGAAGAGTTTTGACAAGCTTACCAATGCGTATATAAAAGGTATAGACTATGTTGTCGGTAATAAGATTGCAAAAGCTACTAAACCTAAAAAGAACAGTCAGGTAAAAGAAGATATGCCGCGTGCCACAAAGTATTATGAGAAAGCCTTGACAATAAAGAACTCAAGAAATCTTTCAACAAGAAATTTGATTGATTACTCCAGAATTATCTTTTGCCTGTATATGGAGATAATAAAAAATAATTATTCGGTAATATCAAATTTTGATTTTTCGGCTAACGTGTTAAAGCCGGATGCTGTTATCAACGGTATGAAAATGAAAGAAGATTTTCTGATAGTAAAGAAAAAATACTTTAATATAAAAGAACTTTATAGCATTGATACATGTACATTTGTCATTGCTATTATTCTTCTTTATACAATAATAAATGAAAGAATATAGGGAGTATCAATGGGTGAAGTAATAAATATAAATACAATAGAACAGCTGAAGCAATTGTTGAATGAAGACGGATTTATGGAAGTTGCCATAAGAAATAAAAATAAAACGTTTGCAAAGATTCAGAAGGTTTGTGTGGACGGTTTGATGCAGAATGAACTGCAAAATAATGAAATCCTTGAAAATATAGTTAATGTAATCAATAAAAGTAATGCCATCAATGAAAAGAATTTAAAACTTATGGCAAATGTTGCAAATTTGCAAAAAATAGGTTTACTTTTGAACGGATTAAATTTATGTGCTACATGTGCAGGTTTTGCAATCATATATGCAAAGCTTGAAAAGATGAGTGCTGAAATCGGGCAGCAGATTGATAAAGTCAAGAATCTGATAAAAAAGGGGCAAGATGTACAGATAGACTATGAATTTAATAAAGTTTTGGCGGATCATACAGATATGCTTGATTGCAGACGAAAGCAACAGCCTTATTCGGAAGAAAGAATGCGTGATCTGGTAGATAGGGAATATAATGTACTTTCATTGTTGATTAACGTATTCCAAAAAGATATTTCAGCAAACAATGAAGCAATCATTTTCTCTATTTTTGCGTTACTTTCGATGTTCACGGTTTCATTAAAGTATTTTGATGAAATATATTATATAAATAACCACGAAGTTCTTGGAGAAAATGAGTTGTGGCATACATCACATGATAAGTGGTTGAGTATTTATGAGACATTGTCATCACAGCAGTTTATCGAAAAACTGCAGGATTATGCGGCCTTTGAGACAAATATGAATACATTGGAAATTGATGCTTATTGTAAAAACTTGACGGATTATGTCATTGATCGGAAGGAAGTTATTGAAGACAATCAAACATTGATAGCAGCATTAGGTGATGTATCATTATTGGAAAAATTTAATGAAATGATAAATAAAGAAGTGAAGGATATAATTTCAGAGGCTTACTTGGAAACGTATGGTACAAGTTCCACAGAAGAATTAAATAAAGTGCTTGAGGCGGAATTTGAAAAGATTTGTGTCTGACTTAACAATAAAAACATTTTGATTAAATGATATATTTGATATTATTGTGATAATAAAGTATACTCATTTTTGTATGGAGTAAGGAGAAGCATATCGGCAGAATAAACTGCTGCAAGTATGTATATATAAAGGAGAATTATCATGTCAAATTATAATATTGATACCATCTGTGTACAGGGCGGTTATGAGCCTAAGAACGGAGAGCCGAGAGTGGTTCCGATAGTACAGTCCACAACATTTAAGTACGAGTCTTCAAAGCAGATGGGAGATCTGTTTGATTTGAAGGAGTCGGGTTATTTTTATACAAGACTTGCCAATCCTACCAATGATGCAATAGCAAGAAAAATATGTGAGCTTGAAGGCGGTGTGGCGGCCATACTTACATCATCAGGTCAGGCAGCCAATTTCTTTGCGATATTCAATATAGCAAATGCAGGTGATCACGTTATAGCGTCTTCCGCAATATACGGAGGAACATACAACCTGATAGCCAATACAATGAAGAGTATGGGTATTGAGTCTACCTTTGTTGATCCGGATATTTCAGCCGAGGAGCTTGCAACTAAATTTAAGCCGAATACAAAGCTTGTATTTGGTGAGACTATAGCAAATCCTTCACTTAAGATTCTGGATATAGAAAAGTTTGCAGAGGCGGCACATAAGAATGGTGTACCTTTAATAGTTGATAATACTTTCCC
>CAUQKD010000204.1:0-4610 GCA_963518365.1 uncultured Lachnoanaerobaculum sp.
ACTCCGGTTTGAACATTCTCAATAGTAGGATTTGCCTTAATATTGGAATACAATTCATACTCAAGCCCCTCTTTATCAAGTAAATCAGTAACTTTCTTTGTCACATTAAACTTAACAAGATCAGGATCCGAACAGATAAATGCTTTCTTAAATCCGCGAAGCTTTGCCTCTGCAGTAACATTTAAGATTGCACCCTTTCCATGATAAGATGTCTCATTTAATACAATTTTGTTAGCCATAATGAATCCCCCTAATTTGTTATACAACGCCCTTTTGTAACATTATGTTGCCGTAAAGTGCTTCTTCAGATGTGGCAATTATTAAATATGCCTTTCTTGCTTCCTCATAGAACTGAAATCTCTCGATTCCGCCTATGATATCTTTTCTTGTATCATACTGTGATACTATCTTTTCAAACTCGTCCCAAATAGGTGTCTCGACAGTGTCTCCCGGCACCTTTTCCATTATTCTTACCGGATGCTCATCATAGGTATCAAGCGGGAAAAGCTTAAGTATGGCATCAAGTATCTCACATACACCGTGACCGTCCATCCTTATGATATGGGCATTTTTCCCCACACTATGTGTGGGGAAATTGCCGTCTGCTATTACCAATCTGTCAGAGTGGCCCATTTCACAAAGGTATTTCAAAAGTTTTGGTGAAATTATCTTAGGTATACCTTTAAGCATAATTGCCTCTATTCATAAAGACAAGGAGCAATCTTAGGATCTTCCATGTTATCCTTTGTATACCATAAAGCACCTGTATCAACGTCTGATACGCTCTCGCCGTTTGCAGCCTTAACTGCAAGCTCTACAGCCTTATATCCGATTTGAACAGGATCCTGTGTTACACTACCTGCAAATAAACCGTCTTTGATTGCCTGAAGCTGCTTCTTACCTGCATCGAATCCTACTGCTGTAACTTTGCCGTCACCGATCTTATCAAGACCTTCATTAGCTGTGATGATTGCGTTTGCTGCAAACTCGTTTGAACCATAGATTGCGATAAGGTCAGACTTCTCTAAGATTGCAGATGCTACTGCCGCTGCATCTGCATCCTTTACCTCTGCCGGGATACCTACATCGATAACTACAGGAGCACCTGACTTTTCAGCCTTTAAGCTGTCATGTCCCTCTACAGAAACCTTATCTTCTCCGATGTTCTTCTTCATCTCCTCCACAAATCCCTTTGTTCTCTCAACGATTGACTGTGAGTTTGATTCCTGTGCAACAACACCGATTCTTACCGTACCTGAAGCGCCGTCAATCTTGTCCTTGATAAGCTTATATGTCTCATCAGCTGCCAATTTTCCTGCTTCCAAGTTGTTTGTAGATGCATTTGCCTTGATAGCTCCTTCCGGTGCATCAGGAACACCTGAGTCAAAACCGATGATAGGAATACCTGCATCCATTGCTGTCTGGATTGAACCGAGACTTGCCTGTGTATCAAGTGCAGCAAAACATATAGCTGCCGGCTTTTGTGCAATTGCGGCATCCAGATACTCAATCTGCTGTGCAATAGCCGACTCGTTATCAGGACCCTGGAAAGTTACCTCTGCACCTAATTCACTACCTGCCTGCATTGCTCCCTTTTCTACCGCCTTCCAGAACTGATGCTGGAATCCTTTTGCGATCACATTGATCTTCTTTCCGCCTGCACCGTCTGTCTTTGATGCGTCTGCCTGTGAGCTGTCTGCCGCTGCTGTTGTCTTATCAGCCTCACTTGAACCGCTTCCTGAACTACCTCCACATGCTGCAAGTGACATTGCCATCAAACCTGCTACTGCAACTGCCAAAATTCTCTTCTTCATAATTTCCTCCTTATTAACCCTTTCTTTTTCTATTTAAGATATCCATATACACAGCGAATACCAATATGATTCCTGTGATGAAGAGCTGATAGTGTGACTGTACTCCGATATACGGAAAACCGATTTTAAGTACCGTCATAATAAATACACCGATAATTGTTCCGACTATTGAACCTACACCGCCTGAAAGTGATGTACCGCCGATAACTACTCCTGCGATAGCATCAAGCTCAAATCCGTTACCTGTGTTAGGCTGTGCTGTTGAGAATACCGCTACATATGCAAGTCCTGCAAGTGCTGCGAACAATCCTGAGAACACATATGCCAAAGTCTCATATTTCTTTACATCTATACCTGAAAGTCTTGTAGCTTCCTTGTTTGAACCTATTGAAAGTATATATCTTCCAAGTCTTGTCTTGTTAAGTACTATTGCCATTACAACGGCACATACTGCTAAAAGTATAAAACCTGTAGGGAAATTCTTAGGTAACACTCCGCCGTCTTTTGTTACCATAAATATCTCTCTGAACCATGCACCTGCGCTGGTTCCCTGTGGGAATGAGATTGTCTTTGTCTGTGATACTATCGATCCGAGACCTCTTGATACCATCATGGTTCCCAGTGTGGCGATAAATGCCGGCAACTCAAAGTGTGATACCAAGATACCGTTTATAAGTCCGAAGATTCCGCCTACTAAAAGCATTATAAGTATAACTACAAACATAGGTACGCCCTTTTCCATAAAGGTTCCGCCTATAAGTGCCGAGCATATGGCAACCGTACCTATTGAAAGATCAATACCTCCTGTAGCGATAACGAATGTAACTCCGATTGCCATAAATGCTACATAGTAAGCAGACTTTGAAATGTTTGTAAATGTTGTAGCTTGTAAGAACTTATCTGTTAACAGTGAAAACACTATACATATTACTACCAGCGCGGCGATAACCACTGCCTGCTGATTTGAAAAAATCTTTTTTAGGTTCATTATTTTGCCCCCTGTCTATTTGTTGCACATGTCATGATTCCCTCCTGACTGGCCTCTGATATATCAAGGCATCCTGTTATTCTGCCTTCACACATTACAATGACTCTGTCGCTCATTCTGAGCACCTCAGACAACTCTGAAGAAATCATTATAATGGACTTACCTTCCTTGACCAATCTTTCCATCAAATCATATATTTCACTCTTTGCGCCTACATCTATACCTCTTGTAGGCTCATCAAATATAAGTATCTCCGAATCCTTCACCAGCCACTTGGCTATAACCACCTTTTGCTGATTACCGCCTGAAAGCTTCTTTATAATCTGCTTTACATTAGGTGTCTTTGTTTTAAGTTCCTGAACATACTTTTCACTGACGGTCTTTTCCTTGCCTCCGTCTATGAAAAGACCGTTTGCGAACTTTTCAAGTGAAGCGATTGTTGTATTCTCTTCTACAGATTTATCTACAAGAAGACCGAATCTCTTTCTGTCCTCGGACAAATAACCTATACCTGCGTTTACCGCATCCTTTGTAGATTTGATACTTACTTCTTTACCATGGATAAATATCTTTCCCGAATCCATAGGATCGGCTCCAAATATCAGTCTGGCAACTTCTGTTCTTCCTGCACCCATAAGTCCTGAAAATCCGAGTATTTCACCTTTTTTCAGATCAAATGAGACATTTTTTACATACTTTCCCCTGTTGAGATTCTCACACTTTAAAACCACCTCCGCATCCTCTGCCACCTCGGACTTGCTTTTCGGCTCCATAAAGACTGTTCTTCCTACCATCATCTTTATGATATCATCCTTCGTGCATTCCTTTGTAACAAGTGTTCCGACATACTCTCCGTCTCTCATAACAATAACCTTGTCCGAGATAACATTGATTTCGTCCATTCTGTGTGAGATATAAATTATTCCCGTACCCTTAGCCTTAAGATCGTTTATAACCTTGAAAAGTTCTTCAATCTCAGAGTCTGTAAGGGCTGCCGTAGGCTCATCAAACACGATAACCTTTGCATTGGTTGAAATAGCCTTTGCAATCTCGACCATCTGCTGCTTTCCTACAGTCAGATTTCCTATCTTTACATTCGGATTTATATCTACATTAAGCTTTCTAAAAAGCTCCTTGGCATCTTGTGCCATCTTTGCATCATCTATAAAGAAGCCCTTTTTTCTTTCCTTACCTATAAAGAGGTTTTGTGCTACCGTCAAATCGTTCATCATATTAAGTTCCTGATGAACAATAGCAATACCTGCCTCCTCCGATTCGGATACCGACTTATATTCAACTTCTTTTCCTTCAAAGGTTATAATACCCTCATCTTTTGAATATATTCCGGTTAGGATCTTCATAAGAGTGGATTTTCCCGCACCGTTTTCACCCATCAGCGCTACGACTTCACTCTTATTAAGTTCAAGTTCGGCATTTTTCAGTGCTGCAACACCTGAGAAAGATTTCTTTATATTTTTCATTGTAAGTAATGCTGACATAAAATCTCCCTCCTATTTATCTTTTATGCTTACCCTCTGACCATATGTTTTAAACTTTTCAGCCATCAAAGTCATCTCTTCATGAGGCAGTACCACCGGCTCTCCAATTGCCTTTGCCTTTGTATAAACTTCGGCACAGTACTCAACTTCTTCTATTATATTGAATGCGTTAAGCAGATCATTTGCACCTGCAAGTATTCCATGGTTTGCCAAAATAACGGCTTTTCTGTCTTTCATAGCTTCAAAAGCGTTCTTAGCTAATTCCGGGCTTCCGTATGTGGCATATTTAGCCACTCTTACATTCTCACC
>CAUQKD010000205.1:0-4585 GCA_963518365.1 uncultured Lachnoanaerobaculum sp.
AGCATTCGGTATCGGATCTCCTGTGATTACAAGTACATTGTCAACTCCCATTGCATTGGCACCCAGCAGCAGTCCTCTTGAAGCGTTTACATTCCTGTCTCTGCAAGTCATATGCGGAAGTACATCAAAGTCAAGCTCATTTCTTACTTTGCAGGCAAGCAGGCAGCTGTCCATTCTGGCTCTGGCTATAGGATTATCCGCAATAGTAATGATATCCGCACCTGCCGCCTTTATCTTTTTTGCATTGTCCATAAACTTTGTAATATTTGTATCTATAGGTGAGTCAAGTTCCACCGCTATAGGCTTTTGACCGAGATCAAGTTTTTCTTTGAATCTGTTGACTCTTATATTCTGTGCGGTACTTTTTTCAGACTTTACCGCTCTTCTCGGCTTTATAAGTTTACCGCTCATACTCTTTTTTAACAGTTCTATATGCTTAGGTGTGGTTCCGCAGCAACCGCCTACAATATTTACACCCATCTCAAGAATGTCCTCTATCTGATTTGCAAAATAGTTGGCAAGTGAACTGTAGTAAACTCTGTCATCTCTGACTACAGGATAGCCTGCATTCGGCTTTGCAAAAAGATAAAGTCCCTTTGTATCCACATCCTTTAAAAGTTTTGCCATATGATTGGCTCCGGATACACAGTTAAGTCCCACCGCATCAAAAACGCCTGAGTTTGTAATCTCTGCAAACAATGACTTATATTGATATCCTTCACTTGAATATCCGTCAGGCATAACCGCAAATGAGGCTGTTATAAAAGCGTCACTGCATTTTTCTTTGATATACTCGGCACTTAGTACCATTCCGCTTGTACTGCTTCTTGTCTCAAACAGAAAATTCTTTACTCCCTTTTCCAAGAAAATATCTATCAAAACCTTGTACTCTTCAAATGCAAGTTCACTGCTGCCTGTATGTATCAGTCCTATATCCGCAAAGACATATGCTCTGTCCTTTGCGGCCTCGTTTGCAATATCAATTCCTGCAACGACCACCTCTTTTTGTAAGTTTCTGTCTCCGTTGAACACATCAATACCTACAGAAAAAGTATTTGTAAGTATTGCCTTTGCCCCGGCGTCAATATATTCATTATGAATACCCTTTATAAGCTCCGGATTTTTTATATTGGCAAGTTCACAGCCTATTCCGTCATCCGTAAGCTCATCATAGTATGTTCCCATTGCTCCGTCAAAGAGCAAAACATTGTTCTTTAAATACTCTCTAATATTTTCCATAATTTATCATCCTAAAACTGTCTTTGCTATATCAACCGAACTTCTGGCATCAGGTGCATAGAAATCCGCTCCCATCTCATCCGCATATTCTTTTGTAAGTACCGCACCGCCTACCCAAACTTTACAGTCATCAGATACCTTTCTGATTTCTTCAATAGTCTTTTTCATTGCAGGCAATGTGGTAGTCATAAGTGCTGAAAGTCCTACAAGCTTTACATTCTCTCTGACTACGGTATCCACCACATTTTTGATATCAACATCTCTTCCAAGGTCAATCATTCTGTAGCCGTAGTTTTCAAGGATTACCTTTACTATATTCTTTCCGATATCGTGGATATCACCCTTTACGGTACATACCACAATCTTACCCTTGCTGACATTGTGCTCGCCTTTGTTTGCTATTCTTTCTTTAATAAGCTCAAATGCCGAGCTTGCAGCATTGGCGGCATTGATAAGCTGCGGCAGGAATATTACCTGCTTTTCATATAAATCTCCCACAGTATCAAGTGCAGGTATAAGATACTCGTTGATTATCTCAAGTTCACCCTTTGTCTCCAAAAGCTTCTTTGCGTTATTGTAAGTCTCTTCCTTAAGTCCCTTCAATATGGCATCTTCCACCATCTCTTTTGTAACTTCTCCGGTATTTGAGACTGTTACCACCTTTGTCTCGGTTTTTACGGTAGCAAACCTTTCAATATACTTTACAGAGTCCTTATCCTCTCCTGAAAGCACCTTATATGAGTATATTGCATCCATTATGCCTTCAATATTCGGGTTCACTATAGGCAAATCAAGTCCTGCATACATTGCCTGTATAAGGAAATTCTCAGTGATATGACTTCTTGCAGGAAGTCCGAAAGAAATATTGCTGACACCAAGAGTCGTGTGCAGTCCGAGGTCATTTGTCACCATTCTTACGGCCTCAAGAGTCTCTCTCGCCTGATCCTGCTGTGCAGAAACTGTAAGTGTAAGGCAGTCAATGATAACATCTTCTTTCTTCAGACCGTATTCAAGGCACCTTTTTAGTATATGACTTGCATTGTCTACTCTTTGTTTTGCGGTAGTAGGAAGTCCGTTCTCATTAAGTGCAAGACCTATCACGGCAGCACCGTATTTCTTTACAATAGGAAGTATGAGGTCAAGTCTTTCATCCTCCGCATTTACCGAGTTTACTATCGCTCTGCCGTTGTATACACGAAGTCCGGCTTCTATTGCCTCAGGATTTGATGAATCTATCTGCAGCGGAATATTGACAACCGACTGTACCGCCTTTACAGCCTCTATCATAAGTGCAACTTCATCACCGCCCGGAACACCAACATTTATATCAAGTATATCCGCACCTGATTCCTCTTCTTCTATAGCCACCTTGCAGATATATTCCATCTCATGGTTTAAAAGCGCTTCCTGAAATCTTTTCTTTCCCGTAGGATTCAATCTCTCACCTACAACTCTTACACCGTTAAGCTCCACCATCTCATTTGCCGAGCATATACCTGTCTTTACCTTAACGCTTTTACCCTCTTTGACCTCTGTAGCATCAAGCTCTGACTTAAGCTCCTTTATAAAATCAGGCGCCGTACCGCAGCAACCGCCTGCATATGATATACCCAAACTTTTATACTTAGCCATAAGCTTTGCAAAATCGGCTGCATGAAGGTCATACTCTCCTGTAGAAGGATTCGGAAGTCCGGCATTAGGCTTTATTATAATAGGCAATGTCGTCCATTCCTTAAGCTTTGCGGCAAGAGGCAATATCTCCTTAGGTCCCAGTGAACAGTTAAATCCTATCGCATCCACTCCAAGTCCCTCAAGTGTCACCGCCATTGACTCTATCTTTGTTCCGGTAAATGTCCTTCCTGTGGTTTCATATGTCATAGTTACCCAAACAGGTAGCTTTGTATTTTCCTTTGCCGCAAGCACACCTGCCCTTACATCATAGAGGTCTGTAAAGGTCTCATATACAATAATATCGGCGCCGTACTTTTCACCGGCAACCACCATCTCCTTATATATATCGTAGGCATCTTCAAATCTGAGTACACCAAGCGGCTCCAAAAGCTCTCCTATAGGACCTATATCAAGTGCCACTTTCACATCTCTTTTACTTTCGGCAACCGCTTCCTTTGCAGACTGAATCGCAGTCTTTATAGCGGTATCCACATCTATCTTACAACCTTCAAGCTTATGTGCATTTGCTCCGAAGGTATTGGCATAGATTATATTACTTCCTGCTTCTATATATTTTAAATGTATATTTTTAACTATTTCGGGATTATCAAATCCGAAAACCTCAGGGTGTTCACCCGCCTTCATACCGGCAGCCTGAAGCATCGTACCCATTGCCCCGTCAAGTATCAATAAATTATGCATAACATCTAACTCCTATCTTTCTATACCTGCATGATTTTAAAAGATTGCATCCTGCACAAGTCTTTTTAAGTGTCTCCAATTTTTGGTCACTGACTCCGATTATAGCTGTAACCGACTTTCTCGGCAACATTATTCCGCTGTCACTGACATTGACTCCTATTCTTCTGGTGGCATTGACAACATTTACAAACTGTTTTTGTATCGTAATAGGTAAATCACCGTAGCCCGGTGAAAATCTGAATGTCAGATAATTGTTTTCTTTTAAATATTGCTCTCTGAAGCTTGCCTCTATACTGTCACATACAGCCTCTATAAGCGTTGAACCGCATGAATCCATAATCAGTGCATTAGCCACATTCTTAAGCTCTTCTTTTCTTATTGCATTGTCAACCCCTATTCCTATAGTTGCAGCCATCAAAATCAGTTTATGACAATCTTTTATATGTTTTTTTATACTGTTTCCGACAAAGAAATCAAGCTCTTTAGGAAACTTTCCCTTTTCTTCCAAATCCCATTCTCTGAATACAAAGTTCGGCTTCGCAACGGCATTTATTTTCTCCATACACTCAAGTACCTGTGAGTGCAGATTTTCATCTATATCTTTACCGTTGTGCTGAAGATACCTAAGTACCTCAGACTCGTCATCCTTTGTAAGTTTTACATCTATATTGAACATATCTCTTCTTTCTATAACTCTTTATGCCTGATACTTAAGTTTATAAAGGTGAGCACTCCGTACCCATTCGGAAAGTATCATGCCCTTTATAGTAAAATAATTTATGATAAAAGTAAAGATTAGTGTTATATGTATATTTTATAACCGGTTATCAAAAACACTATATGTAAGAAATTTTTAAGTGGAATTTATCCGGATATATGTTAAAATATATCGGTAAACGAAATGTTTACTTTCACTTTGGGGATGTACCGGTTTCGACAGGGAACATGCAGCTGGTGAAGCTATTCGTATGCA
>CAUQKD010000206.1:0-4529 GCA_963518365.1 uncultured Lachnoanaerobaculum sp.
ATCTTCTTCTCAACTGTCCACAGGCACCATCAATATCTCTGCCCATCTCTCTTCTGACTGTGGCATTGACACCTTTTTTCTCCAAAAACTCTCTGAAAGCCTTTATCTTAAGCTTATCCGACTGCTTAAAGTCTCTCTCTTTTATAGGATTTACCGGAATCAGATTGATGTGTATGTTTCTTCCGTTTACAAGTTTTACAAGATTCATCGCCTCTTTTATATTATCATTTACACCTGCCACAAGTGAATACTCATATGATACTCTTCTTCCTGTCTTTTTAAAGTAATAATCACAGGCTGAAATAACATCTTTTAATGCATACTTGTTGGCTACAGGCATTATAGTTCTTCTTATCTCATCATTGGGCGCATGCAGTGAAAGTGCCAATGTTATATTAAGTCCTTCATCTGCAAGTTGCCTTATCTTAGGCACAATGCCGCAGGTGGACACCGTAATATTTCGTTGACTTATATTTAACCCCATATCACTGCTTATAATTCTGACAAATTTTACTATATTTTCATAGTTGTCCATAGGCTCTCCGGAACCCATCACCACTATATTCGATACCCTCTCTCCCAAAAGTCTTTGAATGCTGTACACCTGATCAAGCATCTCACCTGCAGTAAGATTTCTGACAAGTCCGTCCAATGTGGAAGCACAAAACTTACAGCCCATTCTGCATCCCACCTGTGATGAAATACAGACAGAGTTGCCGTGTTCATACTTCATTCTCACACTTTCTATAATATTTCCGTCATACAGTGCAAACAAATACTTTCTTGTATCGTCTAGCTTTGATTTAAAGACCTCCACAGGCTTAAGCTCTGTAAGTTTCGCTTGTAAATTCAATCTTTCTCTAAATACCTTTGAAAGATTCGTACACTCATCAAAGGACTCTATAAGTGACTTATGCATCCATTTAAACAACTGCTTTGCTCTGAATGCAGGCTCACCCATATCCTTTACAAAGGTCTTTAACTCATCCAAATCCATTGACTTTATATCAGTCATTATCTCTCCTAAATACTGCAATGAAAAAGCCGTCGCAGTCATCTCTTCCCGGTATCAACTTAAGATACCCTCTCTTTAATTCCTCCGTATCAAAACGTTCAAGCAAATCGCCTTTTAATCTGCCTGTCAAATCCGGCTGCTTAAAATCACAGTGATTTTTCAAAAAATTTGACACGTTCTCTTCGTTTTCAGCTTTGTTCAATGTACAGGTTGAAAATATAAGTTCTCCGCCCTTTTTTACATACTTTGATACATTGTCAAGTATCTCTTTTTGTAAGTCTGACAGAGATTTAATACCTTCGGAATCAAGTCTGTATTTTATATCAGGCTTCTTTCCGATAATACCTATACCGCTACACGGAAGGTCCGCCAGTACCAAATCACTTTCTGCAAATCTCTCATCAAATACTCTTGCATCCGCCACTACAGGATTTATATTTTTAAAACTCTGTACTCTTACATTCTCTATTATCAGATTGACCTTATTTTCACTGACATCACAGGAATAAATCACAGCTTCACTTTTTAATTCATCAGCCAGCAAAAAGCTCTTTCCTCCCGGAGCCGCACATACATCCACAGCCTTTTTTATATTCTCAGGTACTATAAGCTTAGATATCATTGAGGATGAAACATCGGTAATATAACACTTTCCTGATTTTATTGCTGAGATTTCATCTACTTTATCAAATCCGCTTATATATAGAACAGAGTCGTTAATCTTTGACCTTTCAACCTTGATATTGCTATCTTTCAGTTCCTTAATCACATCCGTAACATCTGACTTTGATGTATTCACTCTTACGGATAAAGGTCTGTTTGAGAGAAAGTACTCCAATGTTTTATCAAAGTACTCGCCTGTATTTTCTTTTATTATATCAAGCAAAAACTCCGGCACGGAGTACTTAATACATTTATCCTCAAAGCTTATAGATTCTTTTTCAGCACTTATCTTTCTTAATATACCGTTTACAAAACCTGTAAGTGCATTAAGTCTTCTTTGCTTTACAAGGTTAACGGCTTCATTTATTATTGCTCTGTCAGGTACTCTGTCCATATAAAGCATTTGATAGATTGCCATTCTCAGTATTTCTCTGATTACAGGCTTAACACGCTTGCCGTTATTATATTTTTTTATAATAAAATCAAGCTGCAACCTGTACTCCACGACTCCGTGTACAACCCTTGAAAAGAAGCCTCTGTCCGCCTTTGACAGATATGAATACTTTTCAAGCGCCATATCTATGACCTTGTGGCTGTACTCCCCTTCAACATCTATAAGCATCAAAGCTTCCAAAATAAGAGCTCTTATATTCGTTTTTTCCATTGTCAGTCTCTTCTTCCTCTGCCGTTAAATAAGAGCAAAAGTCTCAGCAACTGCAATACTCCCGAAGCGGCTGCAGCCACATAGGTCATAGCTGCCGCAAAAAGCACCTTGCTTGCACTCTTATCTTCATTTGACGGCAATATATTATTGCTTTGTAACTCAATCAGTGCTCTTCTTGAGGCGTCAAACTCTACAGGCAATGTTATTATCTGGAATATTACCGCAAGTAAAAACAGTCCTATTCCAAGCTGTATAAGTATATTTGACATATTTCCGTAGCCAAGCAATATGCCTATAAATATCATAGGCCAGGCAAGTCTGCTTCCCCAGCTTGCTATAGGTACAAATGCACTTCTTAAGTTCAGCGGAACATAGCCTACATTGTCCTGTATGGCATGACCGCATTCATGTGCCGCAACGGCTATTGCAGCCACGGATGTTGAATTATATATAACCTCACTGAGGCTGACAGTCTTGTCTCTCGGGTCATAGTGGTCTGTAAGTCTGCCTGATACAGGTCTTACTCCCACATCGTAGATTCCGTTTGCCCTAAGTATTCTCTCAGCCACCTCTCTTCCTGTAAGGTTTGATTCGGATCTCACTCTCTCATACTTTGCAAATGTCGCCTTCATTCTCCATGAAGCAAGCAATGTGATTACCATTCCGATTATTACAAATATGTATGTTATATCAAAGCCGTAACCGTAGTACATAAGCCCCTCCTTATTTTCCTAATACATATCCCTGCTTTATCTCTCTGCCAAGCAAAAAGTCCTTTGCAGACATTCTTTTCTTACCTTCAAGTTGTAAAGACAGCACCTTTAAAACGCTGTTATTACATATTATAAAAATGTCTTTATTAATGCTATATATTTTGCCGTAATTTTCGCTTAAATTTATATTTGGTAATTCCGATATATTACCTGCAACCTCGGCTTCCCAAATCTTTAATACCTTACCCTCATACTTTGTATATGCACTTGGCCAAGGATTCATTCCCCTTATAAGTCTTTCAATCTCCGTGGCGGATTTATTAAAGTCTATCTCACCCATCTGCTTTGAAATCATCTTGGCATACTCCGTAGTCGCCTCCCCCTGAGGTGTAGGAGTAATACTGTCAAAATTTGCTATAGTATCCGCTATAGCCTCACCTCCAAGTATTGCCAGCTTGTCAAAAAGCGATCCTCCTGTCTCATCATCTGTGATAGGAAGTTCATATTGCTTTAAGATATCTCCGGTATCAAGGCCTTCATCCATAAGCATTGTGGTAATACCGGTCTTTTTCTTGCCGTCTATAATCGACCACTGTATAGGTGCCGCGCCTCTGTACTCCGGCAAAAGTGATGCATGAATGTTGATGCAACCCAGCTTCGGAATATCAAGTATTTCCTTAGGTAAAATCTTTCCGTACGCCACCACCACAAAAAAATCGGCATTTTCAGACTTCAGTCTTTCAATCAGCGCTTCATCTTTCATCTTTGAAGGGGTAAGCACCGGAATATTTAATTCCTGCGCCAGCTCCTTTACAGGTGTCGGGCTAAGTTCTCCTCTGTTTCTTTTCTTATCCTCTCTTGTAAGTACCAATCTGACATCATGTCCTGCTTCTACCAGGCTTTTAAGAGGCTGTAGCGAAAAATCGGGAGTTCCCATAAAAACTATTTTCATTCTTCATCTTCCTCTTCTTCGTACATTTTTTCAAGTTCCTCATTGTCTATCAGTTCACCCTCTACAAGGTCTACATAAAGCTCTCCGTCAAGATGTGCGCACTCATGGCAGATAGCTCTTGCAAGCAATCCCTCGCCCTCTATAGTGTACTCATTCATATCAATGTCAAATGCCCTTGCAACCACATGATTAGGTCTTTTTACTATACCGCTCTTTCCCGGAACGCTGAGACAGCCCTCATATCCCACCTGCTCTCCGTCCTGCTCAAGAATAACAGGATTTATAAGAACATGTACGTTTTCAGGCTCGGTCTCTATTACCACTATTCTCTTTAAAACACCTACCTGAGGAGCCGCAAGTCCGACACCGTTAGCCTCTCTCATTGTGTCAATCATATCTTCCACCAAAACTCTTGTTCTGTCGTTTACTTCTTTTACTTCTTTACACTTCTTGTTTAAAACATTGTCTCCCATTACTCGTATTGCTCTTATTGCCATATCTATCTCCTTAATTAAAGTCATA
>CAUQKD010000207.1:0-4499 GCA_963518365.1 uncultured Lachnoanaerobaculum sp.
GAACAAATGTACTAAGTGTAACCGGATTTGCGCCCACTGAAAATATCCAAAACTACGGAAGTGTACTTTTATCCTATACTAAGGGGCTTGGTCGGATTGCATTCAGCCTTAGAGGTTTTTTGCCATGTCACAATGCAGATGAGGTTATTGCAGAGTATAATTATTATCCTGAGTTTGATGTTAAGATTACACCGGATTCTGTATTTGCTTAACATGGTGAAGGTTTTATAGTACCTTGGAGTGAAGTCTTTAACTATATGCATCTGCCGCTTAAAAGATTTGAGCTTGTAAAAGAAGAAGAAAGAATAGAAACTGTTCGCTCCACCTATGATGCCGCTAGGGCTGACAGTGAAGAGTTGATGGCAATATTTGAGAGAACATACGGCAAGGTGACTCCGAGAATAGGAGACCGGGATGCCTCTGTTAAGAAGATAGCTGAAAGAGAGTATGTATATAAGGAAAGAGAGAAGAAAAAACATTATCTGCTTGTAGACGGATACAATATTATATTTGCATCAAAGTCACTTAGTGAACTGGCGGATGCAAATATTGATGCGGCAAGAGACAGACTCTTAGAGCTTTTGATTGACTATAAGGCGTATAAGGACTATGAGATAATACTTGTTTTTGACGCATACAGACTGAAGAATCATCCTACGGAAGTGCTGAATTTTTCAGGAGTATATGTGGTATATACAAAGACTGCAGAAACTGCGGACCAGTATATTGAAAAGACCACACATGAGATGATGAAAAAATATGATGTTACTGTAGCCACCTCTGACGGTATTGAGCAGATAATAATAAGAGGCAAGGGTGCCATACTTATATCTGCAAGAGAGTTCTTATATGATCTGGAAGAGACAAAAGAAAACTTCAGAAAAGAGCATATAGAAAAACAAAGTGTCGGTAACAGACTATTTGATTCGCTAAAAGGTGAGTTAAAACAACAAATAGAAGATATAAGACTTGGAAATAAAAAAGAGCCGTAGCTTTTGCTGCGACTCTTTTCTTTTTAGTGATGACAGCTGCCTGAACAACCGCCACAGCCACCTCCACAGGATGACTTTCCGTTTTTCTTATCATTGTATATAGTTCTTACAATAAGACCTACCACACCGACCAATACAGCTGAAATAATAACTGTTGCTACCATAGTGATCTCCTTTCTTTAGTAAAACAACTATGCTCTTGCGTCAGCCTTTTGTTCAGGATGTCTCTCTTCATAAGGCTTACGTACAAGACCGTAAATAATAGCAATAATACCGATAAATCCGAATATTGTACCGATACCGAACTTACCTGTAATTATAAGTGATCCTATCTGATATATAATCATTCCGACTATATATGCAAACCCACATTGATATCCTACAGCAGTCCAGAACCATTTTACACTGCTCATCTCTCTTCTGATAGCACTCATCGCTGCAATACAAGGAGCACACAGAAGGTTGAATATGAGGTATGAGTAAGCCGTTAGAGGAGTGTAGTCAGCTCTAAGAAGTTGCCAGATACCCTCACCTGTATCTTTATCAAAATTTGAAACATGGTATAGAATACCGAATGTACCTACGACATTCTCTTTTGCCATAAGTCCTGTGATGGCTGCAACTGCCGGTTTCCAAGTACCCCAACCGAGAGGAGCAAAAATCCAGGCAAAAGTATTACCGATATGTGCAAGTAACGATACATCCATCTGTTCCTCTGTAAGGTATGTGAAAGCACCGTTTACAAAGCCGAAGTAGCTTAAAAACCAAACAAGTATAGTGGCAAGAGTGATGACTGTACCTGCTTTTTTAACAAAGCTTGTACCTCTCTCAGCCATTGATCTGATTACAGAACCTGCCGTAGGTATATGGTATGCAGGAAGCTCTATAACGAACGGTGAAGGATCACCTGAAAACATCTTGGTCTTCTTAAGCATGATACCTGAGACGACAATAGCGGCAATACCTACAAAGTAAGCTGATGAAGCAACCCACGGGGAGTTATCAAACAATGCACCTGATATAAGTGCTATAACAGGAAGCTTTGCAGAACATGGAATAAATGTGGTTGTAATAACCGTCATTCTTCTGTCATGTTCACTTTCAATAGTTCTTGAAGCCATAATTCCCGGAACACCGCAACCTGTACCGATAAGAATCGGAATAAAGCTCTTACCTGAAAGACCGAATCTTCTGAATACTCTGTCCATAACGAAGGCGATTCTTGCCATATATCCGCAACCCTCCAATATAGCGAGGAAGAAGAACAGTGTAAGCATCTGAGGAAGGAAACCGAGAACCGCACCTACACCGGCTACGATACCGTTTACAATAAGTCCTACAAGCCACTCTGCAGCGCCTACAGACTCTAAAAAGCCTTGAATGCCAGGCTGTATAATGTTTGCGATCAATTCATCATTTACCCAGTCGGTCATTCCTGTACCGATAGTGGTAATAGAGATATAGTAAACCAAGAACATGATGGCTGCAAATATCGGAAGACCTAAGATTCTGTTTGTAACGATCTTATCAATCCTATCTGAAATACTTACATAGTCCTTGTTCTTTACTTTGTAGAAGCTTGCAATTACATTTGAAATATAGTTATATCTCTCGGATGTGATAATACTCTCAGCCTCATCGTCCATAGCATCTTCACAAGTTGTAATTATCTTTTCAATCTTATTAAGTGTGTCATCCGATATGTTAAGCTGTTCAACAGCTTTTGCATCTCTTTGGAAAAGTTTAATTCCGTACCATCTCTTTTGAAGATCAGGTACATTACCCGGCAAAAGATCAATGATATCTTTTACAGCGGACTCTACGTTTTTGTCAAATACATGCTGCTCTTTCGGAAGAGTCTTTGACTTTGCAAGAGAGATAGCCTTTTCAGCTGCTTCCATAATTCCTGTACCCTTAAGTGCGGAAATCTCTACAACAGGACATCCGAGGCTTTCACTCATCTTGTCAAGGTCAAGCTTGTTTCCGCTCTTTTCAAGTACATCAAGCATGTTGACGGCAATAACCACAGGAACACCAAGCTCGGTAACCTGTGAAGTAAGATATAAGTTTCTCTCAAGGTTTGTACCGTCAATTATATTCAGCACAGCGTCAGGCTTTTCATTGAGAATATAATTTCTGGCTACAACTTCTTCCAATGTATATGGAGAAAGAGAATAAATACCCGGAAGGTCTGTGATAATTACATCTGTATGTCCCTTTAACTTACCTTCCTTTTTTTCAACTGTAACGCCCGGCCAGTTACCGACAGTCTGGTTGGAACCTGTCAGGGCATTAAATAATGTAGTTTTACCGGTATTAGGGTTTCCGGTAAGTGCAATTCTGATTGCCATATTGTCTCCTTATCTGGTGATTTCAATATTTTCCGCGTCAGCTTTTCTGATAGAAAGCTCATAACCTCTTACAGTAACCTCGATAGGGTCACCAAGAGGTGCTACCTTACGTACATGTATGCTTGTACCCTTTGTAACTCCCATGTCCATGATTCTTCTCTTTATAGGACCTTCACCATGAACTTTGGCAACAGTTACAGTTTCGCCGATTTTTACATCTCTTAAAGTATCCATTCGTTCTCCTTTCTGTAATGCGAAGTAATCTCAAAACGTAATAATGGAAATTCCATTGCTGTGTAAATAAAATATTTACATTATAAAAACTAACTAGACCATAATCTTTGAAGCAAGTTCTTTGCTGATTGCAACTCTGGAATCCTTAACATTTACTATCAAGTTTCCCGACATGGCATTTACAACAGAAATCTTACCGTCAATAACAAATCCGAGAGTCGCCAAAAAGGTTTTATCCTTCTCACGTCCGTTGATCTGCTTTATTATGTATTCTTCGCCTAAGTTAGCCATAAGCAAAGGCATCATAAAACCCCTCCTTTTCTTTATGTCAAAATACATTCTATAGGTTAGCATACGCTAACATTTAATGCAAGAGTTTTTTAAGAAAAAGTTAGAGAATACTTACTGAATTAACTGACTATTAGTGAAAACTAACTAAAAAGTACTTAAAAAAGTACAATATTAGCAGGTAAAAGGTCAATTTTCCGTCTATTTACTATTTACAAGAACCTTCCTTTATGATATATTATCTGCGTAGTAAATTTTACAAAATAAAATTGTTAATATTAGTGAACACTAACAGGAGGTATGATATGTTATTAATTGATTGGAAGAAGATAGGTTTATTCGCAGCAGGTACATTTTTCGGAACAGCAGGAATTAAGTTGCTTTCAAGCAAGGATGCAAAGAAAGCTTATGCACAGGGAACAGCGGCAGTACTTCGTATGAAGGAATGTGTAATGGATACAGTTTCATGTGTTCAGGAGAATGCAAGCGATATTTTGGCTGAGGCTAAGGACATCAACGAAGAGCGTGCAGCAAAAGAAGAAGCAGCTAACATCGAAGAGTAATACTTTTAAGAAAATATAGTTTTGATAATAAGGAAGAGTCTGACTCTTCCTTAAATTATAATAGATTAGAG
>CAUQKD010000208.1:0-4467 GCA_963518365.1 uncultured Lachnoanaerobaculum sp.
TATTTCTTAATCCATGCATCACCCGGATACTCCTTAAGAGAACTGATAAAGTGAAGTACGAATATACCGCCCGGAGCAAGTACCGACTTGGCACACTGCAAATACTCCGCATAATTGCCTCTACCTACATGCTCAAGCATACCTACACTGACAATGCTGTCAAAAGTTCTTTTGGTCTTCGGAAGATCTCTGTAGTCCATCAGCTCTACCTCAAGGTAATCCTCAAGACCCTCTGCCTTTATTCTCTCCTCAAACTTGGCCTTCTGCTCATGACTTAAAGTGATACCAAGACCCTTTACCTTATACTTCTTTGCAGCCTCAATAAGCAAAAATCCCCAACCGCAACCGATATCAAGTATTGTCATACCCTCTTTCAGGTGCATTTTATCCAAAAGATGATGTACCTTGTTCACCTGAGCCTGATAGAGTGTATCATCTTCATTCTTAAAATATCCGCATGAATAACTCATAGTCTCATCAAGCCAGAGGCTGTAAAAATCATTTCCTATATCATAGTGTGAAGAAACTTCCCTTTGCTGATTCTTCTTTGAAAGTGAAGTGAATATAAGCTTCTTCAACTTGTTTTGATCCGTTGAAAACTTACCAATCTGTCCGAGGAACATATTTAAAGCCTTATAAAGGTCGCCCTCTATCTCAATATCTCCGTCCATATATGCCTCACCCAAAGTGATAGATGTACTTGTAAGCATATCCACAACTGAAGGCACCTTATTTACCTTAATAGAAAATGTAGGCTCCCCTTCTCCGATCGTATGCTTATTTCCGTCGATTATCATCTCAAACGGATGCTCATCAAACTTTCCCATAAACTTTACAAACTCATTTTCTATCAATCCCATTTTAATACCTCCAATGGTTTCTATCTATCAATCAAATAAAAAAAGACAATGGCGAATTTTCGTCCGGACATCATTGTCTATACGCATATCCAAAATGCGATATAATTTTAACAAAGCATATATAAGAAGTCAAGTTTACTACACAATTTTCTGCCTTTTGCATATATTAACACTCTAATGCATTGGTAAAAGCTGTCATATTTTAGATACAGTATAAATACTTTATTAAGTAAAATAATACTTTTCCAATATAGTAGATACTTATTTTACAATATCTTTATCAAAAAATGTTTTTTACAGAATACCGGTTTAAAGACTTGAAAACAAAAGTATAGCTATTGAGAAAATAAATAAACCTTATCTAATTATACAGAAAATAGATTTATTAAATATATTTATTGTAAACTTTAATTATTTTATGTACAATTTATACAAATATATCGTTTTACGGAGGATTTCATTATGTTACGACTACCGGAAAATTTTGAGAGTTTTCCAGAAGCAAGAAAATCGGGCTTTATGAAGATGAAAGCTCATAAAGACAACGGAGGTAAAATAGTAGGAACATACTGCTCATTTATTCCTACAGAACTTATTATGGCTGCAGGTGCAATCCCTGTTACACTCTGTGCTACAAGTGAAGAGCCTATAGCTGCCGCTGAAGAACATCTGCCAAGCAACCTTTGCCCTCTTATCAAGGCAAGTTACGGCTTTGCACTTACAGATACCTGCCCGTACTTTTACTTCTCGGACTTCATCGTAGGTGAGACCACCTGTGACGGCAAAAAGAAGATGTTTGAGCTTATGAACGACATCAAGGATACCTATGTTATGCAGCTGCCGTCTTCAAGAGATAAAGCGGCACTTACAATGTGGGAATCTGAGATTAAAAGGTTTTGGAAAAAGCTTGAAGACTTCTACGGCGTTACCATAACCGAAGAAGATGTTAAAAAAGCAATATTACAAAAAAATGCCGAAAGAGATCTTGTACTTGAATATCTTGACCTCGGCAAGTTGAACCCGTCTCCTATCTCAGGCTACGAACTTGGAACCAAGCTTGATACAATGAGTTTTATACCGAGTATGGAAGAACGCTGTAAGCAGTTAAGAGAAAGAATAGACGAGGTCAAGGCCGACTGGGAAGCAAACTATAAGGGTAAGGTAAGCAGGAAACCAAGGATATTGATAACAGGATGTCCAAACGGCGGTGTCAGAGATAAGACAATCAAAGTATTGGAAGAACTCGGAGCAGATGTGGTCGCATTTGACGCCTGCAACAGCAACAGAGAAAAAATCGAAAAAGTTGATACAACATTACCTGTGACAGAGGCTCTTGCCAAAAAATATTTGAATATCAACTGTTCCGTTATGAGTCCTAATACCAACAGATTAAAGTTTATCTCAGATATGATTGACGATTATCAGGTGGACGGAGTACTTGAGATAATACTTCAAGCCTGTCATACTTTCTCCATAGAGTCATACAATGTCAAGAAGGCTGTACTTGCAAAGGGAATCCCTTATCTTAAGGTAGAAACAGACTATTCAAAGGCCGATGCGGGACAGATAAATACCAGACTTGAGGCGTTCCTTGAAACGATAGCCGTATAAAGAGGTTTTGATGGATTGTAAATATTATATAGGAATAGATATAGGTTCTACCGCTTCAAAGGTTGTGGTTACAGATAATGAATTTTTACTTAACTCATTTTGTATGCCTACAGGTTGGAACAGTAAGGAAACCGCCAAAGCTATAATGCAAAAGCTTAAGGAAAAAGGCTTTAGTGAAGATATAGCTTGTGCGGCTACAGGCTACGGAAGGATATGTGTAGACTATGCAGATAAAAACATCACGGAGATAACCTGTCACGGCAAGGGTGCTTATGCACTTTTTAAAGTAAACGGCACCGTTATAGATATAGGCGGACAGGACACCAAGATTATTACACTTGAGGACGGCATGGTAAAAGACTTCTTGATGAATGACAAATGTGCGGCAGGTACAGGCAAGTTTATAGAGGTTATGGCAAACAGACTCGGATGTGACTTTGACGAACTGTATGCACTTGCATCCTCAGGTGATGCTCTTTCTATAAGTTCCATGTGTACCGTATTTGCGGAATCTGAAGTAATAAGCTATATCGGCTCAGGTGAAAAAAGAGAAAATATAGCCGCAGGTGTCATAGACTCAGTAGCCAACAAAGTAATATCTCTTGCCAAAAAGCACGGTATAAAAGGTGAGATTATGCTTACAGGCGGTCTTAGCTTCACACCTTATTTTGTAGAACTTATGTCATCCAAGCTTAATAAAAAGATTCATACTCATCTGCTTGGAAGGTACGCCGGTGCTATAGGTGCTGCACTATCACTGAGATCGAAACAAAGTAAACCTATAGTATTTGACTGATTATTTAAAGGACTTTTTACAAAGGTCCTTTTTTGTTTGACTTTTTTATTCCATTGTGCTAGAACTTGTTCATAAATAAAGCTATGAAAGTGTGTTATATATGAAGTTTTATAGAGAAAACGGTGAATATATACATTATGAAATTTGTGGAGAAGGCTTTCCGGTTGTTTTCTTACACGGTAACAACCTTGAGAGCGGCTACTTTAAAAAGCAAAGAGTTCTAAGTAAATACTGTAAACTTATTTTTGTGGACAGCTTGGGACATGGCAAGTCAGGCAATTTACTGGAAAAAGTAAGCTTTTCTTATCTGGCTGACAGCCTTGAAGAGTTGCTATCACATCTGCATATACAAAAGTGCCTGCTTGTAGGTCACAGTGACGGCGCCAATCTTGCAATAGAGTTTGCAAAACTGCACGGCAAAATGGTGGCTGGTATTATTGTAAACAGCGGCAATATCTCATTTGACGGTTTAAAGTTTCTTCCAAAGTACGCCTGCTTTTTTGAAGAATACTTGTACAAAGCTCTTGGCATATTTTCCCCTGTTTTCAAAAGAAAGTCGATGGTATCTCCTCTGCTGCGTGAAAGCCTTGATATATCAAAAGATACTTTCAAAAATGCAAGCTATCCTGTCATCGTTTTAGTAGGTGACCACGATATGATAAAGAGAAGTCACAGTATTTTTATATCAGAACTCTTCCCACACGGAAAGTTTATAGAAAGAAAAAATCAGGGCCACAATATCCCGAAGAAAGACAGTATCTACTTTAATAAGACTGTTTACAAATTGGTTCAATATATTTCAAGGAGGTAGGATGCGCAGTATAATCTCATTCCTAAAAAAATACCAAAATATACTAAAATGTATACTTTTTATATCAATACTTATTCTGGTAATTGTAGAGCTTTTCCATATGGGAAAGACTATATCATTCAGTGCCGTAAAAAAGATAATAGAGCATCTCTCACCTCTTCAGGTCTTAAGCCTGTTTATCTTCGGAATACTTGCGGTATCTCCGATGATGCTCTATGACTATATACTTACAAAAGAACTTGGCAAAGAGATTTCTGTAGGCAAGCTTATTGAAAGCAGCTGGACGATAAACAGTCTGAACAACCTTATCGGATTTGCAGGGCTTGTGGATGTAGGACTTCGCTACAGCTATTTCAGTGAAAAAGAAAAAGAGGGTAAGACAATGCAGG
>CAUQKD010000209.1:0-4464 GCA_963518365.1 uncultured Lachnoanaerobaculum sp.
CTTTCCTGTGTTGCATTGCAAATCGTATTAAAACATCTTACATCATAACCCAAAAGCGATATTTTATCAATGATTTCTTGAAATTTTTTATGATTAAATGTCGTTTGAGCCACAATTATTATTTCTTCATCTTTTTTTAAGTCTAAATTTATGAACTGCTCTATATTTTCCACAGCATAGGTGTTTTCATCACCCCAGCCCTTAATTCCCATTACTTCAGGATGATCGGGGTTTCCTATTATTACCACAGTTTTACCTTTGCCGCTTTGTACCGAAACTATGGCATGAATCTTTTTTACAAACGGGCATGTGGCATCCACCACTCTGTGTCCGCTGTTTTTTACAAAATTGTATACCTCTCTACTCACGCCATGTGAACGGATAATTACCGTACCCTTTGGCAGTGAAGCCAAATCTTCCATCTTCACAGCCTCCACACCTCTTTTTTTCATATCCTTCACCACTTCTTCATTGTGTATGATAGGTCCAAGTGTGTATACGATCTCATTTTCCTTTTTTGCTTCTTCATATACGGTATTTACCGCCTTTTCCACTCCGAAACAAAATCCTGCACTTTTTGCCAATTCTACTTTCATCTTTCCTCTTTCACCATATCAAGTATCTTTGATACGACCTCTTTTAGTGTCATATCTGATGTGTCCAGATAATATGCATCATCAGCTTTTTTTAGAGGGGATATCTCTCTGTTCATATCGGCCTCATCTCTTTTTATGATTTCAGCTTCTATTTCCCCTTCATTAAGTGTTGTCTTATCAAAGCCCTTTTCTATAAGTTCAAGATACCTTCTTCTTGCCCTGACGCTTGAGTTTGCACTAAGATATATCTTAAGGTCTGATTTCGGCAATACCACAGTACCTATATCTCTGCCGTCCATAACTACATTTTCTCTCTCTGCAAGCTTTCTTTGTAGCGCTACAAGCTTTTCTCTTACACTTTTTACAGCGCTGAACTTGCTTGCAAGCTTGCCTATTTCTTCAAGTCTTAGCTTAGAGCTTACATCTTTGTTGTTTAAAAAGACTCTTTGCTCACCGTCCACATATTTTATACTTATATCAAGGTCTGCTAAAAGCTTATCTATTCTGTCATCGTCACTTTCTTTTATCCCTTTTTCCAAAAAGAAAAGTGCCACCGCTCTATACATTGCACCGGTGTCTATATATACAAAGCCCAGCTTTTTGCTGAGAGCCTTTGCTATAGTCGACTTCCCCGCTCCCGCCGGTCCGTCAATCGCTATACTGTACATTTCCCGCTCCTTCTCCTGCCGCATATCCGCTTGACCATGCTATCTGTAGATTGTATCCGCCTGTAAGGGCATCAAGGTCAAGCACCTCTCCTGCAAAGAAAAGCCCCTTAACACTCTTTGACTCCATAGTCTTAGGATTTATTTGTGATACTTCCACTCCGCCCTTGGTTATAATGGCCTCGTTAAAACCTCTTGTAGAGCTTAACTTAAACTCAAGATTTTTGGTTGCGTTTACAAGTCTGTGTCTTTCTTCCTTTGTAAGCAAATTTACCTTTTTTTCAGGGTCTATTTTGCTCTGATATATTACCTCGTCTATAAGCTTTGTAGGAAATAGCTTGTTTAGAGAGTTTTTAAGTTGCTTATTTTTTTGCTCGGCAAAATCTCTAAGTATTCTCTCGTCAAGCTTTTCATTATCAAGTGCCGGCTTTAAATCAATACAAAGTCTGTATCCTTTTATATCCTTGTTTCCGATAAGTGCCGATGCCGATATTATCACAGGTCCGCTTACGCCAAAATGTGTGAAAAGCATTTCACCGAATTCGTCATATACAAGTTTTTTGTCATTGTAGATGTATACATGTATATTTCTTAGTGAAAGCCCCTGTAAGACCTTTACTCTTTCACCTTCCACATTGAAAGGTACCAGCGAAGGGTAGAGCTTACTTACACTAAGTCCCGCTTCTTTTGCAAACCTGTAGCCGTCTCCGTCTGAGCCTGTAGCCTGATATGACATTCCGCCTGTAGCCACTATTACTGCGTCCGCCATGATTTTATTTTTTCCTACAATCACACCTACACATCTGTTATTTTCTATTATCAGCTCATCAACTTTGGTGTTTAATCTTATATCCACACCCAAATCTCTTATAGCCTTTTCAATAGACTTTATAACATCCGATGAGTGATCGCTGACCGGAAAGACTCTGTTCCCTCTTTCCACCTTCAGCTTTGTGCCGTTGTTTTCTACAAGGTTCATTATATCTTCATTGGTAAAATTTCTGAAAGCACTGAATAAAAATCTCTTATTGCTTACCACATTTTCCATTACAGTATTCATATCGGACGCATTGGTCAAATTGCATCTGCCCTTTCCTGTAATATAAATCTTTTTTCCAAGCTTTTCATTCTTTTCAAGGAGTATAACCTTGTTTGATGTTAAAGCAGCGGAGTATGCCGCTATCATTCCTGCTGCACCTCCGCCTATTATTACAACTTTGCTCATTTTATGATACCGATTTTACAAACATATCGTATATAGCCTTTATAGTTGTTTCAAAGTCGTTCTCCTTGACACCTACGATGATATTAAGCTCTGATGAACCCTGATCTATCATCTTTACATTGACCCTTGCATGTGCAAGTGCCGAGAATATTCTTCCGGCAGTACCTCTGTTTGCCTTCATTCCTCTACCTACTATAGCTATAAGCGCAAGTCCCGACTCCATCTCTACAGTATCCGGAGCTACGGCTCTGTGTATACCTGAAACTATCTGCTGCTCATGTTCCTCAAACTCGGACTGGTGAACAAGCACAGTCATTGTATCTATACCTGAAGGCATATGCTCTATAGATATGTCGTTCTCTGCAAATACATTGAGTACTCTTGCGCAGAAACCTACCTCGGAGTTCATCATAGCCTTATCCACATTGATTGCACAAAATCCCTTCTTACCTGCAATACCTGTGATTGTGAACTTTGAGCTCTTGCAGGTGCTCTCTACAATCATTGTACCCTTGTCGTCAGGCTTGTTTGTGTTTCTGATGTTGATAGGGATACCCTCTTTTCTTACAGGGAAGATGGCATCCTCGTGAAGCACTGAAGCTCCCATATACGCGAGTTCTCTAAGCTCCTTGTATGTGATTGACTCTATAGGCTCGGGATTTGGTATGATTCTTGGGTCCGCAACCAAAAATCCTGAAACATCTGTCCAGTTCTCATACAAATCGGCTCTTATACCTCTTGCAACTATAGATCCTGTGATGTCCGAGCCCCCTCTTGAGAAAGTTCTTATCTTTCCTGAGTGGTCGCTTCCGTAAAATCCCGGTATTATGGCTCTACTTACCTTTTCAAGTCTTGCTGAAACCTCGACATTTGTAGCTTCGGCGTCAAATGTACCGTCCTCAAAGAAAAATATCATCTCCGCCGGATCTACAAACTCCACTCCGAGGTAGTTTGCCATAATAAGACCGTTTAAATACTCACCTCTTGAAGCGGCATACTCTCTGCCCGCTTTATTTAAAAACTCTTCCTCAATCTTTGCAAAGTCATGGTCAAGGTTTAAATTGAGTGAAAGACCGTCTATGATTTCTTCATACCTTGCCTTAATCTTTTCAAATTTTTTCTTATATGCTCCACCTTCTGCCGCAAGGTCATATGTCTCATACAAAAGGTCTGTTACCTTTTCATCTTTAGGGTTTCTCTTACCCGGTGCTGAAGGTACAACAAATCTTCTTGATTTGTCTGACTTTATTATATCTCCCACTTTTTTGAACTGATGTGCGCTGGCAAGTGAGCTGCCTCCAAACTTTACTACTTTTATCATTATCTTCTCCAAATTTTTTTATCTGAAATATTTTACACCAGATTCAAAAATTTGCAAATCCTGTTTTTTGAAAATATTTATATATGCACCTGCTTCTCTCCTCTCCGAATGTGCCATTTTCCCATATATCCTGCCGTCTAAACTTGTAATACCTTCTATAGCGGCATATGAGCCGTTAGGATTGTACTCGCCGTCCATTGTAGGATTTCCGGAGAGATCCACATATCTTGTAGCAACCTGACCGTTTTCAAAGAGTTCCTTTATCTTTGCCTCACTTGCCACAAATCTTCCCTCACCGTGTGAAATAGGGTTTGCATATATATCGCCAAGTTTTGCATTCATAAGCCAAGGTGATTTGTCGCTTGTTACCTTAAGGTAAGCCATCTTTGAAATATGTCTGCCGATGGTATTTGTCGCAAGTGTGGCTGAAGTATCCTCCTGCTCCTTTATCACTCCGTCAGGCAAAAGCCCAAGCTTTATAAGAGTCTGGAAACCGTTGCAAATACCAAGTATAAGTCCGTCTCTGTTAAGCAAATCTTCTATCTCTTTTTTCAAAATTTCATTTCTGAACACGGTAGCAAAAAACTTTGCCGAGCCGTCAGGTTCGTCACCTGCCGAGAAACCTCCCGGGAACATTATAATCTGAGAATTCCTTAT
>CAUQKD010000210.1:0-4457 GCA_963518365.1 uncultured Lachnoanaerobaculum sp.
CCGTTATATCTGTATATCTCACCGAAAATCATAGCTGTCATCCCTGAATAATCTTCGGTTAAATTATATTTAAACATCTCATTATTATTTCTTGCATCCACCAAGCGTATAAAAGCATTTTTAATCATTCCGAAATGCTGCCTGCGAGGTACTGCATCATAGATATTTACAACCATAACTATTTTGTCATATTCCGCAGGTACTCTGGATAAGTCAATAATAATCTGCTCATCATCTCCTTCACCGGCTCCGGTCAGGTTATCTCCCTGATGGTTAACAGAGCCTGATTTGTGAGACAAATTACCGAAATAAACCACATCGTGTTTATCAACAAACTTACCGTTTCTTAACATAATAGCAGAGGCCTCACAGTCTATATCTTCACTTGAAGAAGAGGAAGAAGAACCGAATAAAGAACCAAAAAAACCTCCTCCCGATGACTGACCCACTTCATCCCAACCAAGTCCTACAATAACTTTTGCAAGACCTGCATTATCTTTTGAAAGGCTTACTTTTTGACCTTTTTGTAAACTGATTGACATATATTATCTTTTCCTACTTTCTTCCGGCTTTCCACTGCATTCCCCAATTAAAAGCCTGATCAAGCTCCCTGTGTCCCCTATAAAATTGTACTATTTTTTCAACACTGAATGTCTGATCATTCTGGTTTTCAAGGAGAACCAATCCGCACATTATGTTAGATGAATTAAATGTATCCATCTTCACTACAATGTCTTGTGCTCCCGGATATTTTATTGTTACAATAGCATCCGCCTGCTTCCAATTAGCAACACCTTCATATATGAAAGTATAAACTAATATTCTTTTAAACTGTGATAACTGGTCACCGTTGATTCTAAGATTTTCTCCTGCTGCGGCAGCTCCGGTGCGATCATCTCCGTCTAAAGCAATAAAAGGC
Source organism: uncultured Lachnoanaerobaculum sp. (assembly GCA_963518365.1). Lineage (GTDB taxonomy): Bacteria > Bacillota > Clostridia > Lachnospirales > Lachnospiraceae > Lachnoanaerobaculum. The sequence goes on from CAUQKD010000210.1 coordinate 920, forward strand.
GGATTGTTTAAACTTCCGAATGCATTGCCAAGCGCCTGTACCGCACCTTTGCGACCGTCTTTTAGCTCATACAGACATCCAAGATCCAGATCTATACCGTTACCGCCTCCGAATAATGAAGCAAAAAAACCTTGTTTTACAGGTGTTGAATTCCAGTTCAGGTTTACAAGAATCTCTCCCAGCCCTGAGGATGCATTCTTTTCAAGGTTTACTTTTTGACCTTTTTGTAAATTAATAGCCATATATGTTCTCTCTAACCTACCTCTACTCCGTAGTTATTGCACAGGGCTGCAAGACCGCCTTGATAACCGCTTCCTATAGCATTGAACTTCCATTCGGCACCGTTTTTATAAAGCTCTCCGAATACCGCAGCTGTCTCTATAGAAAAATCTTCTCCAAGATCGTATCTTAAAAGCTCTACTCCGTTAGACTCATCAAAAATTCTTACATAGGCATTGGATACCTGACCGAAATTCTGTCTTCTTTGTTCAGCATCATATATTGTTACGGTAAATGCGATTCTGCTGATATTGGCAGGTACTTTTGAAAGTTCGATCCTGATTTGCTCATCATCGCCGTCTCCCGCACCTGTCAGGTTATCACCCAAATGTCTTACACTGCCCGAAGGATGTGTAAGATTTCCAAAAAATATAAAATCATCCTGATTTGATACTCTTCCGGCATCAGTAAGCATAAATGCCGCCGAATCCAAATCAAAATCTCCACCGGTATCAAAGTTGTTTATATCCCATCCGATACCTACTATAACATTATTAAGTCCGGGGTTGTCTTTTGTAAGGCTAACCTTTTGACCTTTTTGTAAATTGACCGGCATTTTTTTCCTCCTAAGCTACTTCTATACCATAGTGTCCGCAGAGTGCCGCAAGACCGCCTTGGAATCCGCTTCCTATAGCATTGAATTTCCACTCTCCGCCGTGTCTGTAAAGCTCTCCTACAACTACGGCAGTCTCGATTGAGAAATCTTCTCCAAGGTCATAGCGTATAAGTTCCTGTCCTGTAGACTCATCAACCAATCTTATAAATGCATTGGATACCTGACCGAAGTTCTGATGTCTTGAGTCGGCATCATATATTGTTACGGTAAATGCGATCTTTTCTATGTTGGCAGGTACCTTTGTAAGATCTACCTGTATCTGCTCATCGTCACCCTCGCCTGCACCTGTAAGGTTATCACCCATGTGATTTACAGACTCGCTTTGGTGCTTTAAATTTCCATAAAATACAAACTCTTTGTCTGTAGGACATTTTCCGTCTGCACCTAACATAAATGCAGCTGCATCAAGGTCAAAGTCCACACCTGAGTCGAATGCATTAACATCCCAACCAAGACCTACCATAATACTCTTAAGTCCCGGATTACCCTTTGTTAAGTCTACTTTTTGTCCTTTGGATAAATTAATTGGCATAGCTGAAAGCCTCCTTTATATAAAATTGTATCTTAATGCTTAAAACGCATTAAGCTTGTCTTAATGCCTAAAACGCATTAAGCTTGTCTTAATGCTCAAACCGCATTAAGCGTGCATTAATACTTAAAATATCTTAATTGCTAAACTATATCAAGCGTGTTTTAATTATACAATTGCAAAACACAGCCTCATTACTGCAATATACCGACTGTATATTCATGGTTAAAACACATTGACTGTGTATTTAATTATCTTTGGGTCGACTTCGGCATATGATAGTTTCTATTAAAGTCTTCTTTAATAGCAGCCAGTCTTGCCTGATCATCTATTCTCTTCTTCTTTGCATCCTCTTGAATTCTCTTGGTTTCCTCAATACCGTTTGTAATCGTCCTCCATGTAGTTTCGAGGGTCTCTATCTGTATTGAGCTTCCTGATGCAAGTCTTGCAGTGGTCTTTGATATGTCAACCGTATTTTGTGCGTTCTTGATAAGCATCTCATTGGTCTTTTTATCAAGCTCCGACATAGCCTCTGCTTGAATCTTCTGTCTTTTGAGCAGTATAGCCTGTGCAAGTGCCTGCTTAAATACCGGCAGTGTAACTATAAAAGCGGAATTTATCTTTCTGACAAGATTGTAGTTACTAAACTCCATTGTCTTGATCATAGGGATGGACTGCATGGCAACACTTTCGGCAGTTCTTAAGTCCTGTGTTCTTTGCTCCATCATCATCAGGGCTTGATTAAGGCTGGTAAGCTCAAACTGCACTGACTGATCTCCGCTTGTCTCCATATACTGCTTTCTTTGCTCTATATAGTCCTGTATCTCTTTACAAGCCTGCTCACCTGCTAAAATATACTTAACAAGTTCATGGTAAAAGTTAACATTGGTCTCAAACATCGTATTTAACTTACGATTTGACTGCTTTATCTCAGACTCGTAGCCCTTTAACTGAACATAGATCTTATCAACCTCGTCTCCAAGAGTGTGATACTTTGCAAGTATCCTGTCAAGTTGTTTTTTCATATTGCCAAAGATTTTCCCAAATAAACTCGGATTTTCTTTAATTTCTTCAATATCAAATTGACCCATAATCTTTGCAAGTGTCTTAAGCATCTCACTTGTATCGTCAAGTTGAGACATATTCATACTTCTAAGTACTACATCCGATGCCTTGGATATCTCTTCCTCAACTTCCGCACCGAATGTAACTATGGTCTCAAGATTATTTACCTCAATTGTACTGACAATACGGTCTACCTCTTGTGAATTAACCAAATCTGCATTCATTTGCTGCCTGTCGGCAACAATATCGTACTGCTCAACAACTTCAATCTCATCTTTAGTTGCAGGAAGTGCTGCCTGTGTAGGTGTTGTATTTGCAGCGGTAGTTGATGATTTACTAAAATCAATTGCCATGCTTATTACCTCCCAAAAAGTTTTTCATGCCATGTCATGCGCCTGCCTGATGAAGGAACACTCAAATTCGGTACTTGCATATCATACTTATACTCACCTATTTGATGTTCTTCTATTATATTACCGTTAAAATATCTCTCAATACTTTGATAACCTGTAGGTACAAAGAAAATAATATCAAATCCTATAAGATTCAAAAACGCCGTAAGTATAGAATCTTCCAATGATATCACCGTTTCGGCGGTATTTATATATATCAACTTAGGATTTTTCTTTGTAAAATCAAAATTTTGTATCATTCGAATTATTTCTTTAGGTAAATTCAGAACTTGAGCTATTATAACATATTCCGTTCCGTTTATTCCTGTATTTTTAATTAACTTTTCCTCTATCAAGGCTCTGAGCTTATCGAATATAAAATCCTGTATATCATCCCTTAATATTCCGTAAGCATACTTTGGATGATTTTTTATTTTTTCTGTTTGCAGCCTTCCGTTTTTGTAAAACTCCGCAGCATATTCCTTCATAGGATTCGGATCCGTAGACTGTATATACGGTGCTTTTTTTATTATAAATGTATCGGGCGTTACAAGCTCTCTGACCGACTCCCAATACTTTGCAACAAGTCCGTCTTTTACTCCGGATACCTTCGCAAATATTACAGGTATATTTACCACATTATTGACCGTACTAAAG
>CAUQKD010000211.1:0-4433 GCA_963518365.1 uncultured Lachnoanaerobaculum sp.
TTCTTACTAACTTAGGTTATATCATACTTCTATTTTATGGAAAACTCAATAAATTTATCTTTTTAAGAAATTTATAATAATTGTAAAGAATTACATCCTTATAATTTGCCAATCCGCATTTTACTTTACATCTTTAAACCGTTAAATTTTTTGAAATTTTTTATTATTTTCACCCATACAAGGATGTTCAGAAAGTAAAGTTACTGCTTCAGATATGCAGGGGGAAAAGTTTTTTTATCAGGTTTCAGATGCTTCTTATTCTACAGGTAAATATACTTTGGATGAACTTGCAGAACGTAGAGAAAACCCTTTATTTATTGATAATTTACAAAAGTTTAATGCGGAACTGAATTCAACGGATACTGTGGATTTTTATAATATGAAACATGCGTATGTAGATTTTATAGGTAAGTGGAATAAGCCGGAAGATTTGATATATGGTTATAAAGAAAAACCGGATTTAATAGATATGAAGATGCTTGTCAATGAAAAGCTTGAGTATATAACTCCGGTAGATGCATTTATTCTAAATCAAAAAACAATGCAAAAACTGGGACTGGATTATTTATCGGATCAGGATTTTATATATAACGGTGAGTTTCCCATGGTGCTTGGCTACGGCTTTAAAGAATATTATAATATCGGTGATACAATTCCTATAACCTTCTATTTTCCTTTCTTTCTGTTTTTAGGCAAAGAAAAAACAGTAAACCTTTTTGATTTACTGTTTCCTTGAATTTTAACTATATTTTTTAATCTATCCTTTTTATTTATGAATTATCCAATAGTCTTTATATGAATATCCATCATGTGTTCCTACTAAAAAATTATCCGATTTTGTAAAACCAATACCCGATGCTGCAGACATTCTTTCAATGGCATAATTAGGAACTTTAGTAATAACTTCTTCGCAATCAAATAGTTCAAAAGTCGGCGAAACTATAAGCTCCAAAATTTCTTTAATAACTTCTTCTTTTTCATATTCGCTTTTCAAATCCAGTCTAAGTACGCCCATTCCATTAAACTTATCTTCTGATGTTCTATTAAACAGTTCAATAGTTCCAATTACTTTTAGTGAAATCTTATCAATGATAACCCAACGAACGAACCATTTTATCTGATATGATTTTAGCCAAAAATCAATAGCCTGTTCCATCTTATCTTTTGTTGGATAGTAAAAATTATCCCCATCACAATTATCGCTGTTGAAAAAAGGTAATGAATTTTTATCACTATAAACTTCAAGTAAATCATCTACATCAGCTTTATCTACAAATCGGAGTAAAAATTTTTCACTTTCAAATTTAGGAACATTCTCATATATATTTGACATAGTTTAGTCCTCCTAACCAATATATCTCTCCTCGAATTTGTGATGTACTATACCATTTTTAAGCCATTTTTTCAACCGTCAGATTTTCTACTTGCTTTCAGGACTTCCACAAAAACAGATATGAAAAGAATGGGAATATCGTTATTAAGGGGGCTATTTCACCTTATTATTTCTGTTCCGATTTCACTACCTGTAACAGCTTATCTTGAAATGTATCCTTGCTGTTTTTATCAAAATATATTTCTGTTACAAAGGTCTCTCCATTCATCTTTTTTGTTAGAATGCCGTCAGGTTTTCGGGGTATAGCTCGTTCTTCGCCGGTCTGTGCTTCTTGTTTTTCTGTCATTCAATCCTCCTTTTTACTTACACAAAAAAAGATTTCCTATGATTTAGGAAACCTCTTTTCATATTGGTTGATATTTCGTTTTAGGTCTTGATTTTAGGTTGTTGCTTGTAGCTTTTTTCTTGCTCTGTATTCTCGTGCTTTTATCCGTTCATACTCTCTAAATTTTTCAAGATTTTTAGCTCGGTATTCTTTAGAATATGCCCTGTGATATGTCCGTGATTTTTCTTTCTTGGCTTCTTCGATTTCTTCTCTCATTTGTATCATTTCCTGTTCTGTCGGCTCTATTTCTTTTGTGAGTTCATTTTCAAATTTTCCGATATAGTTGAAATACACTTCTATTCGCTGAACTGCATATTTTGCTCTTTTAACATCTCGCTCATGCACAACGATTTTATTGATAAATTCATTGATGGCGGTGCGAGTAAGTTCTTCAAAATCTGAGTAGCTTTCTGCCAGTTTGATAAAGTTCTTTGCTCTTTGGTTGGCGTTTTCAACTTCGGATAAGCGTTCCTCTATTTGCTCCTGTTCTGCTTTTAAGCTGTAATATTCTTCTGCATATTTACCGGATAACTGCTCATAACGCTTCGGCTCAATATTTCCCAGTGCATTATCCTCATAGAGTTTATTCATCACTGTTTCTATCTGCTCCATCCTATCTATGATTTGTGGGATACGCTTTTTCTGCTTCTTGATTTCTTCTGTCTGTTCTTTGGCAAGACTGCTTTTTACCAGTGCTTCAAATTCTTCTTTATTTGCCAATGAATACTGTGCTATCTTTCGCAAAACCTCTGTGAGATTTTCCATCACATCATCAACATCAATACGGTGGGGAGAGTTGCATTTCGGGTATTTGGATTTTCCTTTGGCATATTCACTGCAATAGGTTACATGCTGTACTTTTCCGTTTTTGTGTATGGTACGAATGTGCATTTTTGTACCGCAATCTTTACAGTACATCAAGCCTGATAGTGCGTGAATTTCTCCATCTCCGTTTGGTCTTTTTACAGGTGCGTTTTTTAACATACGCTCTACATTTTCAAAGGTGGTTCTATCTATTATCGGCTCATGTACATTTTCAGTTATTTGCCATTTGCTTTTATCTACATAGTGGTTTCTCTTATCCCTGTAATGCTTTTCGGTTTTGAAATTGACTACATCGCCACAATACTCCTGTCTTTTCAGTATGCGTGTTAGGTTTGCTTTGTTCCAGTTATAGCGGTTTTCTTCGTTGAATATTCTACTTTTTGCTGTTCCTCTGTCTTGCTGTTTCATATAAAAGGTTGGAGTTAGTATCTCTTTATCTTTTAAGTAAACAGCTATCTGATTGCGGTTTTTCCCCTCCATAAAGAGCGTAAAAATGAGTTTTACGACTTCGGCAGCTTCTTTATCGACTATCCAAAAATCTTTGTTGTTAGGGTCTTTTATATAGCCGTAGAGGGCTTCTGTTGCTACGGGCTTTCCGCTGTATAGGCCTTCGGTCAAAGAACCTACCGCTTTCATCATCGTCGATATAGTGATGAATGTTCATCAGCTTATGCTGTCTTGCATATCTCTCTAAAAATGCCTTTTGATTTACAATACTGTTGCTTTCGCCGCCATCCCTATCCTCATCACCAACTGAAAGGTGGGAGTATAGCGCAGTGATTTTGGTTGCATATTCCATCATGGCGTTATCCTCCTTTTTGTGTCTATATATCACTCCTGTTCAGTTAATATTATGCAACCCACCAGAAAACTTAATATCCCTAAATCCCGATGCCATTGTATATGTTACGTCCAAACGTTTTGAAGCAACAGAAGCGGATGCGATTGACAGACTTTACCATACAAAATGTACCTGCCATTGCCGATAAAAAAATTTTAAAGATAGGTTATGATGATATTATGGATTATGGTGCAAGGGATATTTCTACTGTAGGTGTTCTTGCAAATTTCCTATATTCGGAGTAAAATTTAACTTTAGGGTATGTTTTCTTTTATTGTACCTGCAATAATTAAGGGTTGGCGACCTCGTCACCGACCCTTAATTTTGCTTGGAGCAAAGCCCATGCACTTTTTAAAAATACGACTGAAGTAATCCACATCAGGATATCCTACCTGCCTTGCAACTTCAGATATTAAAGGGCTTTCAGGAGACTTCAACAATCTGGTTGCCTCCCTGATTCGATAGTCGATCAGGTAATCAATCGGCCTGATTTGTAAGTGCTTTTTAAACAGATAACTTAGGTGAGTTTCAGAAGTTCCCACCTGTTTTGCCAAAGAAGAAAGTGTTATTTTTTTACAATAATTATTCTGTATATATTCCAATGCTGTTTCAAGAATATTACCGTCATTTAAAATTATGGCAGGTTGAATATCCTGAAATAACAACTCAAAGAACTGTTCAATCAGTACTTCCTGACGGTAAGTATCAGCCAGAACCAAGCTTGCATTATAAGAAATTATCTGAACGTATCCTTGCCCTGATTCATTATAGTAAGCAACTTGCCGGGACAGGCATGCAGGCATTTCCCGGTATTTATAGAAAAATTATATGCAACTGCCAATCTTTTAAAATCTTCATTAATCTTATTAATTTGCGGCATCCCTCGCTCCATTCTAAAGTTGTTTGATTATAGTTTAAGCTATTTATATCATAGGATAGTAAGTTTGATAAGACCTCAAATGTAAATAAAAAAGAAGCCTTAAAACTAAGACTTCTTTTCAGAGCGCGAGACGGGACTCGAACCCGCGACCCCGACCTTGGCAAGGTCG
>CAUQKD010000212.1:0-4415 GCA_963518365.1 uncultured Lachnoanaerobaculum sp.
CATAGCTAATTCAAAAACCTTTTACACAAAAAACAAATTTTAGCCACTTTTATTTCCTATAATCTCTTACATAGACAAGAGATAGCTAGTCTATAAATAAAAGATTTTTTTCATAATACTCGAGCCGATACATATCGGCTCTCCTCCCAAAATCAAGCCGGCAGCGATGTCGGCTTTTTATATTGTTGACAACTTAAGTGTAAAAATATAAACTTGCTTGATAGTGTAAAATAATGAGAGGATTATATATGGATCAATTTGCGAGAACTCAGCTTTTGTTGGGTGTGGATGCCATGGAAAGATTGAAAAATTCAAGAGTGGCGGTATTTGGAGTAGGTGGAGTAGGCGGCTACAGTGTGGAAGCTTTGGCAAGATCCGGAGTGGGAGCCATAGACCTGATAGATGATGATAAAGTGTGTCTGACCAATATAAATCGTCAGATAATAGCGGATGTAAAGACTATAGGAAAGTATAAAGTAGATGTGGCAAGGGATAGGATACTGAGCATCAACCCGAGATGCAAGGTGACTACTCATCAGTGCTTTTATCTGCCTGAGAATGCAGGAGATTTTGATTTTAAAGAATATGACTATGTGATAGATGCCGTAGATACGGTTACAGCAAAGATAAATCTGGTGATGCAGGCAAACGAATATAATGTGCCTGTTATCAGCAGTATGGGTGCAGGCAATAAGCTGGACCCTACAGCTTTTATGGTAAGCGACATATATAAGACAAGTGTCTGTCCGCTTGCAAAAGTAATGAGAAGAGAACTTAAAAAAAGAAATATAAAAAAACTGAAGGTGGTTTATTCCAAGGAGCAGCCTTTAGTTCCGATGGAGGATGAGAGTATCAGTTGCAGGTCACACTGTGTATGTCCTCCGGGTGCGGAGAGAAAATGTACTTACAGAAGAGCAATACCTGGATCTGTTGCCTTTGTGCCGTCTGTGGTGGGGCTTATAATAGCAGGTGAAGTGATAAAAGATTTGACCAAGGATATTGTGAGGGAAGTATGATTGAAACAATTTCAAGGATAAACTCTGCTGCAAACGGGTTTATTTGGGGTGTACCTGCAATGATTGCATTGATGGGTGTAGGTATATATTTGAGCATCAGATTAAAATTTATGCAGGTAACAAAATTTGCATATATAATGAAGACTACAGTCGGCAGAATTTTCAAAAAAAGAAATGTGGCTGACGGAGCTCTTTCACCTTTTCAGGCGGCAACCACAGCACTTGCGGCGACAGTAGGTACAGGAAATATAGCAGGTGTTGCAGGCGCAATATCCATAGGCGGACCGGGAAGTGTATTTTGGATGTGGATTTCGGCAATCTTAGGTATGTGTACAAAGTTTACCGAGGTTACACTTGCAGTATACTTCAGAAAGAAAAACAAGAACGGAGAATTGGTAGGCGGACCTATGTATTACATAAGTAACGGACTGCCGAAAAAGTGGATATTTTTAGCATATGCCTTTGCCACCTTCGGTGTACTTACAGTGTTCGGAACCGGAAATGCTACACAGGTAAATACAATAACCGCAGCTATCAATGTGGCACTTGAAGGCTACGGAATAGTAAAATCAGGTGGAAGTCAGACAATAAACTTAATTATCGGAATAATTGTAACAATATTGGTGGGACTCGTATTACTTGGAGGTATCAAAAGAATTGGAACGGTTACTGAAAAGCTGGTTCCTTTTATGGCACTTTTATATGTGGTGCTTGCACTCGGAGTAGTATTTTTAAATATAAACAGAGTGCCTGAGGTATTTGGAAGCATCATATACGGAGCATTCAATCCGAGAGCTGTGACAGGCGGAGTAATAGGAAGCTTCTTTTTAAGTATGAAAAAGGGAGTATCAAGAGGTATATTCTCAAATGAGGCCGGACTTGGTACAGGTCCTATAGCACATGCTTCGGCAGATACGGGCAAACCTGTAAAGCAGGGATTTTTTGGAGTATTTGAAGTGTTTGCGGATACAATAGTTATATGTACACTTACAGCGCTTGTAATACTTTGCTCAGGTGTGAATATTCCTTTCGGTTCTCCGGCAGGTGCAGAACTTACTATAAGCGGTTTTATAAAGACCTACGGACATGGTGTATCGGTGTTTACGGCTGTGGCCATGTGCTCGTTTGCCTTCTCGACTATCATAGGATGGGGACTTTACGGCGCCAGATGTATAGAGTTTTTATTAAGTGAAAAGGTAATAAAGCCTTTTATGGTGGTATATTCACTGATGGCGATAGTGGGAGCGACCATGGATCTCGGACTGCTTTGGGATATATCCGATACTTTCAACGGACTTATGGCAATCCCGAACCTTATAGCACTGTTCTTACTTGCAAATGTTGTAATAAAGCTTAAGAATGAGTACTTTGAGGGCGAAGGTAAAGAAAAGTAAAAAGTGCTTGACAATAAAATAAAATTGTGTAAAATATAATCATAAACTATTTAAGGAAAAATCGGAGGGGAAAAGTTATGGCAGTAAAGACAATAACAAGTGCAAATTTTGAAGCTGAAGTTTTGAATGCAAAGGAACCTGTATTGGTAGATGTTTGGGCACCGTGGTGCGGACCTTGTAAGATGCTTTCACCTATAGTTGACGAGGTGGCTGAGGAAGCGGTAGGTTTCTCTGTAGGAAAGGTAAATGCAGATGAGAACCAGGAGCTGGTAAACAGATTCCACATCATGTCAATACCTACACTTCTTGTATTTAAGAACGGTGAGTTGGTAAATAAATCTGTAGGTCTTATATCAAAGGATGAAGTAAAGGCTTTATTGGGATAATCAAAGATTGTCGGGTTGATTATTAAAGAGATTCGATATATAGAAAGAAGTGATATTATGTATGATATAGTAGTGGTCGGTGCAGGTACGGCAGGACTCTCCGCCGCAATATACGGAGTAAGAGCCGGCAAGTCGGTACTTGTACTTGAAGGTGCTTCTTACGGAGGACAGATAATCAATACTCCCGAGATAGAAAATTATCCTGCTATCAAGAAGACTTCAGGATTTGAGTTTGCTACAGATCTTTTCAATCAGGCAAAGGATTTGGGTGCCGAAGTGAAATACGAAAAGGTAACAGGAATCAGCCTTGAAGGAAATATAAAAAAGGTAAAAACAGATAAGGGAGACTATGATGCCAAGTCTGTAATACTTGCAACAGGAGCAAAGAACAGACCGCTGGGACTTCCTAATGAGAAAAAGCTTGTAGGTTCAGGTGTTTCTTACTGTGCCACCTGTGACGGAATGTTTTACAGAGGAAAGGTGGTCGCTGTAAACGGAGGCGGTAATACCGCAATAGAAGACGCGACATTCCTTGCAAATGTGGCAAGCAAAGTATATATAATACACCGCAGAGACGAGTTCAGAGCTGAGGAAGCTGTAGTAGCGGCGTTAAAGAAAAAGGACAATGTAGAGTTTGTTCTCAATTCAAATATTGTAGAGATTAAGGAAGAGTCTTTTGCAGTAAGCGGCGTGGTAGTTGAAGATAAGAATACACATGAAAAAAGAGAAATTGCTATAGACGGTCTGTTTGTGGCAATAGGTCAGGTACCTGACAACACCACTTTTGCACAGGTTGTAGAACTTGATAAGGCAGGCTATATAGTGGCCGGAGAAGATTGTAAGACAGTGACCGAAGGTATATTTGCGGCAGGCGACGGCAGGACCAAGGAAGTGCGTCAGCTTGTAACGGCGGCAGGGGACGGTGCTGTAGCGGGAATTGCGGCGGCAAAGTACTGTGAGGCATTTTAATAAAGATAAAGAAGAAAGAGAAAATAAAAATGAGCATATATGATTTTAAAGTAAAGAACAATGAAGGTAAGGAGGTAAGCCTTGGCGATTACAAGAATAAGGTTGTTTTGATAATAAATTCAGCAACAGAGTGCGGGTTTACACCACAGTATGAGCAGTTACAGAAGTTATATGAGGATTATAAGGATAAGGATTTTGTTATACTTGATTTCCCATGTAACCAGTTCGGACATCAGGCACCGGGAAGTGATGAAGAGATTGCAAAGTTCTGCAGCTCAAGATTCGGTGTAACTTTCCCGCTTTTCTCAAAGATTGATGTAAACGGTGACAGTGCAAGCGAGGTATTTAAATACCTTAAGAGCGAAAAGGGATTTGCAGGTTGGGGAGCCGACAACGATATGTCAAAGCTTCTTACAAAGATGCTTAGTGAGGCCGATCCTGATTACGCAAGCAAGCCTGATATCAAGTGGAACTTTACAAAATTCCTTATCGATAAGAGCGGAAATGTTGTAAGAAGATTTGAGCCTACTGAAGGTGTTGCGGTAGTTGAAGAGGCTGTTAAAGAATTAGTTTAATTTTAATGAAGAAGACATAAGGAGCGTTTATGAAAATAAAGGCTCCTTAAAGTCTTTTAAAAGGAAAGAGGGAAT
>CAUQKD010000213.1:0-4388 GCA_963518365.1 uncultured Lachnoanaerobaculum sp.
CACTGTTGGCCGGAACTGTGGCTATGACAATACCTGCTTTTGCAAGTGTAGGAAGCTGGCAGAGAAACGGGATAGGTTGGTGGTTTGAATATTCCGACGGTTCCTATGTACAGTCATCATGGATTGATATAAATAATACTTGGTATTACATGGGTGCTTCAGGGTATATGCAAACAGGTTGGCTAAATTATGGCGGCGGTTGGTACTATTTGGACGCTGTAAACGGAAATATGCGTGTCGGTTGGATCTCATTGAATAATGTATGGTATTATTTGAATCCTTCAAACGGCGGTCGTATGGATGCGAATACATATACGCCTGACGGATACTATGTAGACAGTACCGGTGCATATCAGCCGAATACAGAATACACTAATTCATCATATAAAAGAAATAATAATAACGCAGGTAATAATTCAAATACATACACATATACCCATACTTATTCGGATAACAGCGGTACTGGTAATAATAATTCAAACAATAGCGGTTTTGATTGGTCAAAGCTGTATTCCGATGAAAAACCGAAGCAAATATCCACGGACGAGTATGAGGATAAGGTTATAGAACTTGTCAACGCGGAGAGAGCAAAGCGCGGTATTCCTGCATTAAAGAAGGATGACAAATTGATGGATACAGTTCACTTGCGTGCCAATGAGCTTGCGGAGTTGTTCTCACATGACAGGCCTGACGGTTCGGATTGTTTTTCAGCTTTTCCAAGCGGATATCATCGTTGGGGAGAAAATATCGCAGAAGGACAAAAAGATCCTGCAGATGTTATGGATTCATGGATGCATTCTGAAGGACATAAGAAAAATATTCTCAATAAGGACTTTGATTCTATAGGAGTCGGTTGTTACAACAATAACGGTACTCTTGAGTGGGTACAAAACTTCGGCAGAAAGTCAGGATATTAGGGTTTAAAAATAAACATATTGACATTTCCATAAATAAAACTTACGATAATATTTAGATATATTTAATATCAGCTAATATTTATATATTATCGGATTAAGTTAAGGGGTGCAGTACATGCAAGAACGCAGGATTTGTCAAAGTGATATAATAAAATATATAAATGAAGAGTTGGGTGTTCCCTACTCTTCATTGTGTATTGTTATAGATAAAGTAAGACCCGGAAATATGGTGGAACCCAGAATCAGTGAGATAAAACGTGGAAAGAGAAAGGGATATAAGGAACTTGAAAGCCATGAAGATATGTTTTTTGACACATATTTTACAATCAAAGATGAAGAACTGGGGTTTCAGAGAGTAAGGGAGTTTATTGAACGTGAAAAGTTGATTTTTCCCGATTATAAAGGGTTAAAAGAAGATGACTATAAATCCTATTCTTTGCGCATGCTGAAGTACGATTTGGAGAACTGTGAATTACCGTCAAGCCACAAAAATATTGTAGTATATGAGGAAGAATTAAAATATATTAAAGAACCGACAGTAGCGACGGAAGATATATCAGACATCAATGATACTGTGGAATATTTCGATGAAACAAATACGAATGTAAAAAGCAGGTATATAAACAGTATAAAAGAAAATTGGAACTATATATTCCTATGTTTTGTTTGTTTGATCCTCGGCTCAATAATATTCAGTATTTATAGGATTTCAGCAATAGATATATTCTTTTGGATGAAGAATCTTTCATCTGCCTTGTTTTCTTTTTTGACATTATTTATTGCAGTATATACAGTGCTTTTCGGGCTTATCGATACAGGTATTGCAGTGTTTATTTACAATACAAACAATAAGAACCACGAAAAATTAACTTATAAAGACATATATATGATTGCTAAATACGGTGATAGGGACAGAATAATACAAGGGTACGGAAGATATGATCTTGGAATAAGCCATATATGTTATTCGTTATTTTGCAACATAACAGGTGCTCTATGTGCGTTAGCTTTATAAAGCTATTTAAAGGCACAGGAAAACCTTGATACTTTTATATTATCAAAGGATTTTTCTATAGTTGCAAATACAGCTCTGTTATTTGTGTTGATACTGGTATTTGTAAACAGCTTCTTATTGTTTACGAGAGAGCCCATGAAGAATTTCCATGATATAGAGGAAAATCCGGATACATTGAAAATCACCAGGCTAAGTGTTATAGCCAACAATATACATATAGCGGTAAATATATTCTTTTCATCTATGGGAATACTTTTCTCATTTATGTATGGATTTTCAAGCTATAATGTAATGGGGAATATATCACCTATGTTTTGTCTTGTACTTATAGGACTGTATTCATATTTATGGTTTTCCTCAACATCACCGTATGCGGTAGAGTTCAATGCACAATGTGCAGGATCTTTTTTGTTGTTGGCACCTTTTATAGCATCTGTTACCTCACTATATACAATTATGTGTTTCAATAATTCTACTTCATATATGATGGTTATAGGTGTAAATGTAATAGCTGTTATAGTATGGCTTGTATGTCTGATATATAAAGAAGAGAGAAATTTAGCTCCGGTGATGAGAAACAACAAAATTTATTTTTCTGTATATGCATCACTTCTGGTTTTATTTTTTATTATACTAAATTGTATTTAAATATAATTTTATAAAATTGATTTTGCCACCGGTTTTCTACGGTGGTTTTTTATTGTAAATTTAATATACAAATCCGGTAAAAATGTTGATGAATATAAGGATTATGGCACTTACACTAAAATTACACAGGGATATGTAAGTTATTGGGATGGTATATTATATAAAAAAAGCGAAAATAATATTATATTTCGAGGGCAGATATTGCTACGTTAAACAAGTAAATATAATATTGGAGGAATATATATGTTGTAGGAGGAAGCGCATTAATTTAAAAAACAGAACTTATTATAAGGGGGATAAAATGAATAAACGTATTAATAAAATTATAGCAATCCTATTATCTATAGTAATAGTTTTTACTAATCAAACAGTTGCATATGGAGGAATAGAACAACAGGATAATGAAGATTATTTAGAAGGATATGAGAATTTAAATATCGATGAAGACTTAGATATATCCAAATTTGCAACTCCGTCTATAGCAAGTTTTAGAATGGCCAGTTTATTAAATACAGGTGGAGGATTTAGTAGGAGAACTACAGCTCCTGAATATGGAAATATTTATTATTATAATGGGGCATATAATCCTTTTGCATATAATCAATCTCTTATTGGAGAATGTACATGGTATGTTTGGGGAAGAGCCTATGAAATACTTGGACAACGACCTAATATTTCAAGAGGCCACGCAAAAGATTTTTATACATATAATATAAATTCAGGAGCATATCCTTATGGAAACGAACCTAAATTGGGAGCTATTGCCTGTTTTGCACCAAATAATCATGCATATTGGACAGGACATGTAGCCATTGTAGAAGCTGTAGGTGGAGACGGCTCAGTAATACTTTCAGAGTTTAATTTTAAAGGCGTTCATGTGTTTTCTTCAGATAGGTATCTCAATCCTACAGAGGCAAGAACATGGGTACAAGGATATATTTATTTAAGACCTGACGATCCTGTCATACCTGACCATATCCCGGGACCTGTAGGTGGAAGTGATGATGATATAGTCGACGGCGACTATACCATACGTTCAGATGTGGCAGAAGGTAGAAGCTTAGGTTGGGAAGGTGACGGAAATACAAACGGACAGAATGTATGTTTGAAAGATTATTTTAAATATGGTGACTATGTATGGACACTTGAACGTCAAAGTGATGACAGCTTTATCGTAAAAACAAAGCAAGGTGGAAAACTTCTTGATATCTTAGGTGGACCATATTCATACGGCAATGAAAAGAATGCGATTATGTGGGACTATGTACAGGGAAATGACAACCAAAGATGGTACATAGTAAGAAATGGTGGCGGATATAGATTTATTGCTAAACATTCAGGATATTCATTGGATGTAAGAAACGGAGATGCCACTGACGGCAATAATATTTATCAATATTATCCTAACGAATCCACAGCACAAAGATTCTATCTTGAAGAGCATGACTTTCCGAATGTAGAAGAAACAAGTGCAGATGATTTAAAAGATAATGCTACATATATAATTCGCTCAAAGCTTGATGTATCAAAGGTTATTACTACCGAGTCAGATTCAAGTGGCGCAAACGGTAAGAATATATACCTATATGATTATAATTCACCTAATTTACCTTCAACACAGATTTGGAAGCTTGAGAAGCAGTCAGACGGAACATTTCTTATAAAGAATACATACAATAATAAATATATGGATGTAGTATGGTATTCCTTGAGTAACAGAGCAAATATATACAGCTGGGAAAGGCATTATAATCCAAGTGAGAGCTGGTATATTGTGAAAAACAATGATACCGAAGGAACCTATAGAA